>NZ_JRVL01000151.1:0-13856 GCF_054823985.1 Acinetobacter sp. GN11
AAATTAGGATCAACTTATATTTATGATTCTAAGATAGATTTTTAAAAATTTAATGAGGTGTATTATGGATAAGATACAAGGATTAACCTCTCAAAAAGGAAAGTCTTCACACCGATTGGCTGGTATTTCTAGTATGGTTGGTACAACTATTGAATGGTACGATTTTTTTATCTATGGAGCTGCTGCAGCACTTATATTTAACAAGTTATTTTTTCCAAATCTTGATCCATTAACAGGAGTATTAGCTGCATTTGCAACTTATGCAGTTGGTTTTATTGGTCGACCACTTGGAGGCATTGTTTTTGGTCATTTTGGTGACAAAATTGGTCGTAAATCAATGCTATTACTCACCTTAGTGATGATGGGTATACCAACAGTGCTAATTGGATTATTACCTACCTATGAACACATTGGTTACTGGGCTACAGTCTGTCTCGTTATACTTCGTTTTGTGCAAGGGATGGCAATGGGCGGTGAATGGGGGGGAGCTGTACTCATGGCTGTTGAGCATGCGCCTGAAGGTAGAAAAGGTTTTTGGGGAAGTCTTCCTCAGGCTAGTTCCGGGGGCGGTTTAATGCTTGCATCTCTAGCTTTAGGTGCAGTTTCACTTTTACCAGAAGAAGCACTATTTAGCTGGGGATGGAGACTCCCCTTCTTGGCAAGTATTCTATTATTAGCAGTTGGCTGGTATATACGTACCAAAGTGCCAGAGTCTCCTGATTTCGAAAAAGTTAAAGGCCAAGCTAAAGAAATTAAAGTCCCTGCACTACAAGTATTTAAGAAACATCCACGTCAGTTGATAACAATCATTATTGCCCGTGCTGCAGAGAATGCATGGTTTTATATCGCGTCAACATTTGCACTTGCATATACAACGACGCAATTGGGTATCCCTCGTTCTGACATTTTATTTGCAACTATTTGTGGTGCATTCTTTATTATGATCATGACACCATTGTGTGGCTATTTATCTGATAAAGTTGGTCAGCGCAATATGTTTATGTTTGGTTTGTTCTTACTTGCACTATATTGTTATCCATTCTTTATTATGCTTAATACCAAGGACCCTGTATTAGTTTGGACTGCAATAGTACTGGCAATTGGTTTTGTATTCCCAATCATGTATGCACCACAATCACAACTTTTCGCAAGAGAATTCCCTCCTGAAATTCGTTATAGCGGTATTTCAATTTCAGTACAGTTTGCAGGTGTCCTCGGAGGAGGTATCGCACCGTTAATTGCGACTAAACTACTAAGTATTGGTAATGGCAGTCCTAATCTCATTACTTTCTATATAGGTGGTATGGCTGTTGTTGCAATTTTCTGTACCTTCTTTATGAAGCGCGATGTAAAGATATTATCGAGTGAGAAACTTATACTCAAAAAAATTAGTAACACTTACATTAAATAACTTTTGATAAGAAACTCTCTAAATCAGCAACATTCAAAACCAGGTATTGATATGAATATTTCCTTTATTGGCCTCGGAAATATGGGACTTCCTATGGCTAAAAACTTGATAGAAGCTCAGTTTACAGTGACAGGTTCTGATCTAACTCAAGAAGCTTTAGTAAAACTTAAGAACTATGGAGGAAAAGTTTCTGAGAACTTACAGCAAAGTGCGCAAAATGCTGATGTGGTAGTAACGATGCTTCCAAACTCTGAAAGCATAAAAAGTTTGTTTTTCGGTTCAGACGGTCTCTTAGGAATTTTACCCCCTAAGACACTCATAATTGATTGTTCTTCAATTGCTGCATCAGTCAGTCGTGAGATTGCTATTGCTGCAGAGTTTAAAGGTATAGATATTGTTGATGCACCTGTTTCAGGTGGTATTTTAGCAGCTAAAGCTGGAACATTAACCTTCATGGTCGGAGGTAGTGAGCAACAGTTTGAAAAAGCAAAACCTATCCTAGAAAAAATGGGAAAGAAAATTTTCCATGCAGGCAACCACGGCGCAGGGCAAATTGCTAAAGCTTGTAACAACATGCTTTTAGCAATCAATATGATCGGCACAAGTGAAGCTTTGAACGTAGCAATCCAACATGGGTTAGACCCAAAAATCATTTCAGATATTATCCAAAATAGTACTGGGGGAAATTGGTGTGTTGAAAAATACAATCCGGTCCCAAATGTTTTGGAAAATGTTCCATCTTCTAATAACTACGTTGCAGGGTTTATGACCGACTTAATGCTCAAAGATCTAGGGCTTTCTATTGCTGCTGCCTCTGAAGTAAATGCCACAGTTTTGATGGGCGAACTTGCAAAAAACATTTATAGCTCTCATAGCCAAAATGGGAATGGTAAAACGGATTTTAGTAGCATTTTTAATTTTATTTCACAAACCTCATAAGGGAAATGAACATGACAAACATTATCGGACACTATATTGCTGGACAACACATTTCAGCTTCTGGAAGTTCTGGCCCTGTTTTTAACCCATCTACAGGTGAAGAGATTGCCCGTTGTGCATATGCAGATAACGATATAGTAGATCAAGCAGTAACGGCTGCTACATCTAATAATGCTAAGAAGTGGGCAAAAGCCTCACATGCTGCAAGATTACAAGTTTTATTTAAACTTCGCGAATTAATGATCGCTAAGACTGATGAACTTGCAGAAATTATAGGGCGTGAACACGGTAAAACTATTCCTGATGCAAAAGGTGAAATTGGTCGAGCAATTGAAGGTATCGAATTTGCTTGTAATGCACCTCTAGTTACTAAAGGTGAATATTCTAGAAATGTTGCAGGTGAAATTGATGTATTTTCACTTCGTGTTCCTGTAGGCGTTGTTGGATGCATTACCCCTTTCAATTTTCCGATCATGATTCCTGCAGTCATGATGGCTATGGCTGTATCAGTTGGTAATAGTATTGTATGGAAACCCTCAGAAAAAGTGCCGTCAGCAGCATTATTCTTTGCAGACTTATGGAAAGAAGCTGGGCTTCCTGATGATGTATTTAATGTAGTCCAAGGAAATAAAGTTGCAGTAGATGCAATTTTGGAACATCCATCTATTGCTGCAATTAGTTTTGTTGGTTCAACTCCAATTGGTGAGTATGTATACCAAAAAGGGACAGCTCATAATAAACGTGTTGCCTCATTCACTGGAGGTAAAAATCATATGGTTGTTATGCCTGATGCTGATTTGGAAGCAGCTGCAAATGCTTTTGTATCTGCAGGTTTCGGTTCTGCTAGTCAACGTTGTATGGCTGTCTCACTTCTCGTACCAGTTGGTGCAGAAACTGCTAACAGTTTACGCGCATTAATTCTTGAAAAAACAAAAGCGTTAAAAGTTGGTGCTTACAATGATCCAACTGCTGATTTTGGTGCAGTAATTTCGGCACAATCTCAGCAATCTATTTTGAAAGTAATTGATGATTGTATTGCAGATGGAGCAGAATTAGTCTTGGATGGCCGAGGTTTTGAACATCCTGATTATAAAAATGGATATTACATTGGCCCAACACTATTTGATCATATTTCTACTGATATGGATTTTTACAAAAAAGAGGTATTTGGGCCAGCACGAGGTATTCTACGAGTCAATACATTAGATGAAGCTATTGCAGTAACTAATAGCCATGAATTTGGTAATGGTTCCGTGATTTTTACACGCGATGGTAAAACTGCAAATCGTTTTTTTATGGAAGTTGAGTCTGGAATGATTGGTGTAAACGTTCCAGTACCATTACCTGTTAGTTATTTTAACTTTGGTGGATTACGTCGTTCTAAATTTGGTGAGTCACACTTATATGGCCCTGATGCAGCACGTTTTTATACAAAGCTGAAAACCATATCACAAAAATGGCCAGAAGCTAATGAAATTGATAAGGAAATTTCCTTAGCCTTTAAAATCACATAATTAGCTTTGTTTTTTATTGATCATTGTCACCTCATTTATACACCTATAATTGAGGCGACAAGCCTTATTTTTATCAAAAGGTTGATAATTGTAAAATATAAATTTTACATTAATCAATATTTTCAAAATTTGAGTTGTAAATACATCTCAAAAGTTGAAAGTTTATTCGGGATTTTATATTTAGGTTTAATCAACTAAATAAAGACCGTTTTAAAAAATACACCGAAACTTTTGATACGGGTTATCTTTCATTGAAATTGTGCAACATGTCATTAAAATGAGATAGCTAAATTTCTAGAATTTATTCACTTTCTGATTAATAAAGATTGTGAATTATTGAGTTTATTATGGAAACTTTTATCAACCTTATTCTTCAGGCTGGTCATAGTGCCGTGGAAGTCGTACTTTATACGTTACTGCCTATTATGGTAGTGATGATGATTTTGGTACGAATATTAGAGGTTACAAATCTTCTAGATCGTTTTATAACTTTCACCCAACCATATATCAAACCTTTTGGACTCAATGGTCTTGGGGTGCTAGCAATGTTTCAAATTAGTTTTATCAGTTTTGTTGCTCCGTTACCCACCTTAGCTCTCATGCAAGATAGAGGTGTTTCTGATCGTAATCTTGCTGCCACCTTCGCTGCTGTATTAGCTATGGCACCAGCAAATGCGCTATTTCCATTAACGATTTATGGTCTTAATTTGACGTCTGTTTTAATTATTTCTATTATTGGTGGACTAGTCGCTAGTTCGACTACTTATTGGTTTTTTGGTAGAAAATTATCAAATACTGGAATTCAAATATCTCATTATGAAAAAGAAATTCAAAAACATTCTAGTCTCCTAAAAATAATCAATGCCAGTGGGGCTGAGGCAATTCGAATTGTAATAAATATCATTCCAATGTTATTAATTTCATTACTAGTAGTCTTAATTCTTCAAAACTCTGGTGCTATAAACTATTTAGAGATTCTTATTACTCCTGTATTAGAATTTTTTGGTATCAATCCACAGATTATTCTTCTAACTTTAACTAAATATCTTGCAGGAAGTACCGCTCTAGTCGGATTAATACATGATTTGTCGAAAGAAACTACAAATATTGATGCCTTCCTAAATACAAGTAGCGCAGGTTTCTTGTTACATCCTTTTGATGTAGCAGGATTAGCAATTTTGTTATCTGCTGGCCCTCGAATGAGCAAGGTCTTAATACCTGCCATATTTGGTGCAATCGCTGGAATTACCATTCGAGCTATACTTGGATTATTTTTCTAGAAAATAAATAAACTATATAGAGTCCCATAGGACTCTATGGTTAAATTTTCAACTATCCATTCAATAAATTCTTGTGTACGAATTGGTATGAATATAGTAGAAGGGCGAACAAAAATTCCTCCTGATGTGTCAAATGAACATTCAGGTAATAATTGGAACTAATGACTGATGTTTAAAGTATTTTACCATGAACCAGCACCAAGTATCCCCACTCCTTGCCTAGCCGCATTTAATAACGAAAGGCTATTACTGGATAACAAAAGGTCTATAAATAATTATCGACCCAGTATCTTCAACCATTAATTATTATTCATTCAGGAACTGAACTAAAAGCTGAAAACATAAGTCAATAATATTCTGCTAAATCATTAGGATTTAATGGTATTCCTAACTTATTTAATTATTGGTGAGATGTACCGAATACTCGATAGTGATAGCTGAATTGTCATTAAGCACCGCAATATGAGTGGCTACATCGATTCATAACTTACTAGATCAATATAGTGATCGCTATAATGCACTTCTACACTTAGGTTTAGATATTTAGACATAACTCTGAAATAAGGAGTGATTACCAAGGCCCTCCCCAGGGAACCTAGAAAGGCAAGCGTAAAATACTCTTGAACTTTACATACATCTACAATAACCTCAAAAACGTAACTCTTTCAATTAGACGAACGCCCAACCTTGTTTTAAGCGCAGCAACCATTTTCATGATAACTGCTTGATATAGTTATAACCCCTCCTAAAAACTTAACGTTTTTCATGTACAATTGCCAATAAAGTGACTAGCTCATTAATTCTACTTCTATCTAAATCAATCATTAGCTATTCGAAATTATGTTTAACTTCTCATTATTCTATCAATAAAAAATATGTAATCTGTACCCAATTGATTAACTAAAATGCACCGAAATTCTATACTCTTAGCTTTACTTAAAAGTACTTGTATAAGCTCATGCTTTATATTCTCATACTCCTAAACTCAGATTGAACTCTTGGTTTGATGGACTCAAGGTCCATTTTATTAAGTACTCAACGCTGTAAATATCCATGGAAAGAAAATCATCTAAATCTCTACTTCAAAACACAGCTAGAGTACGGGTATTTTGCTTAATACAATCTATATAACTTATTGATCACCACTAATCAATTGAGCAAGCTTATGAGCTTTTTCTATGATTTCTACGCGACACTCAGGAGATTCGGAATCACCTAACACTTGGAAAGACTCAACAGATGCCCCAACATAATTAAACATCCCCTCACCAATGGTCTTCTTTATTGCTGCCTCATAACCCCGCTGCATATAAGTCTCAGATTTAGAGGCCCCAATACAAAATACGTGAACCTTTAAACCTTTTAATTTCTTAAGCGTTCCGTTCTCAAGTGTCCATTCATATGCCCAGCCATTGGTGAATACACGATCCACCCACCCCTTGAGCATAGCAGGCATCCCCCACCAGTGAACTGGAAAAACTAAAACTAAACATTGAGCAGCATCAATACGCTTTTGCAAGGTAATAACATCAGAAGGTAAATTAGCTTGCTGACGCGCAGCGGCCATATCTTGTTCAGAGAACAATGGATTAAAACCCTCTGCATAAAGGTCCAAAAAATCTATCGTATTTTTTTCATTCGAATTAGATAAAGAGTCGATGATCGTACCCGCGAGACTATGAGTCAGTGAATCAGGGTTAGGATGTGTTACAACAAGTAGCGTATGCATTATGATTTCCTTTTAAGGATTGTGATTAACTTTTGATAACTTCGCAACAAGCCTCATAACAAACTTAAAGAAGATTGGAACGAATAGCACCCCTAGAATAGTAGCAGTAATCATTCCACCAAAAACCCCTGTACCGAGTGAACGTTGGCTTGCACCGCCGGCCCCTGTGGCTACCAACAAAGGAACCACGCCTAGAATAAAGGCCATTGAGGTCATTATAATTGGGCGGAAGCGTAATCTAGCAGCTTCAGTAGCAGCCTCATCTAAGGTTATGCCATCCGTTAACATTGTCTTAGCAAACTCTATAATCAAAATAGCATTCTTCGCAGATAGACCTATGATGGTTACTAAGCCCACCTTGAAATACACGTCATTCGCTATCGTAGTTGAGCTGGGAATCAAGTTCACAAGCATTATTGCTAGGACCGAACCCAGAGCACCGATTGGCACGATCAACATGACTGATAATGGAATCGACCAGCTCTCATACAATGCGACTAGGAGCAGAAAAACGGCTAAAATAGATAGCGATAACAAAATTGGTACTTGGGACCCAGCCTGGATTTGCTGGTAAGAAAGACCAGTCCACTCATAACCTATACCACGTGGCAACTGACTTACTAACATCTCAATCTCGGTCATTGCCTCGCCACTAGTATAGCCCTGAGCAGCATCACCATTGATAGAGAAGGCCAAGTAGCCATTGTAGCGAGTCACCTGTGACGGACCACTCTGCCATCCAACACTAGCGAAAGAACTCAAAGGCACCAGTTCGCCGTCTTCATTTGCTACATTGAGCTCTAGAATTTCTTTAGGATTAGTTCTGCGGGCACCTTGGGACTGAACCACCACTCTTTGCAATCGTCCATTATTGATGTAGTCACCTACCACTTCCGAGCCAAATGCTGTGGCTACCGTATTACGGATACTATCGAATCGCACCCCCATTGCCTCAGCTTTAGATCTATCAATGGTAACAACTAGCTGTGGTGCATCCGGTAAACCCTCAACCATCGCATATGCAATCTTCGGAGAATTTGCAGCTTTCTCAAGCAGCTCATCCTTGGCTTTGCTCAGAGCTTCATAACCTATTCCGCCACGATCTTGAAGTCGAAGGGCGAATCCACCCGCATTACCCAGACCCTCAATGGGTGGTGGATTAATGCCAAGAACACGGCCCGTTTTGTTTAAAGCGAACGCATTGTTCAGTAAATCAGTCTCTTTATCTACGGACTGATCTGAGCTGCGTTCAGACCAATGTTTGAAAGAAGGAAAGATCGTTGCAGTATTCTCTCCAGTACCCGAGTAGCTCCAGCCCACCAGACTGATGACTTCGTCAATTGCATCACGCCCAGCTAAATACTGTTCGACCTCTGCTGTTAACTTTTCGGAACGAGTATAAGTTGCACCTGGTGGTAGCAGTATATCCACAAGGTTATAGCCTTGATCTTCCTGAGGCACAAATGCCTCTGGGACTCGACCATAGGTTACGAATAGGAGGACAATGAGTGCTGCGTAAACTAACATACCACGACCAGCCCGCTTGATAAGCTTTTGATTAAGCAAGTCAAAGCGTTCTGTTAGGCGAGCTAAGTTTCGATTAAACCATCCAAAAAAGCCTTTTTTTTCATGATGATGACCTTTGGAAATCGGTTTAAGTAGTGTGGCACATAGCGCTGGAGTCAACGTTAAAGCAAGAAAGCCAGAGAAAAGGATAGAAACTGCTAAGGTGAGGGCAAATTGCTTATAAATAATGCCTACTGATCCAGACATGAAGGCTAAAGGCAGAAACACCGCAGCAAGAACCAATGTGATACCGACAATCGCCCCACCTACCTGACTCATGGCTTTGACCGTTGCATCAACAGGCGATAAACCTTCCTCAGCCATGATGCGCTCAACGTTCTCGACGACCACAATAGCATCGTCCACTAATATACCAATTGCCAATACCATGCCGAACATAGTCATCATGTTAATAGAAAAACCAATCACGTACATTACAGCGAATGTACCTAGTAGGCATATTGGCACAACAATAGTAGGTACTAAAGTGTATCTAAAGTTCTGCAGGAATAATAACATCACTAAAAAAACGAGTACCACCGCCTCAACCAAGGTGAGAACCACTTTTTTCATCGCCACTTTTACAAATAGCGAGGTATCATAGGCTAGAACATAGTTGATATGTTCAGGGAATGCTTTGCTAAGCTCTTCCATTTTTGCCTTAATAGCTGCGGAGGTTTCTAGCGAATTTGCTCCTGGAGAGAGCTGTATTGCACCAGTTACTGCTGGCCTACCGCCTATCCGTGACTCATAGGCAAAACTCTGCAGATCAACTTCAGTGCGTGCAATGTCAGATAAATGTACGGTTGAACCGTCGCGATTGGAGCGAACAATAATATCCCCAAATTCTTTTGGATCACGTTTCATCCCCTGAATGAGTAATGAAGCAGTTAATTCTTGACCAACATCGATTGGCCGTGCACCGAAGGCACCGCCAGGAATTTGAACATTCTGATCACGAATGGCTTGATTTACTTGATCAATTGAAATTCCATATCCAACCATTTTCTGTGGATCAAGCCATACTCTCATTGATGGATCTGAACTGTAGAACTGTAGTTTACCCACACCTGGTATTCGGCGAATTTCATTGTTAATGTTTCTGACTGCATAATCCGCTAATTCGACGGTATTTTGAGATAATGCATCATCCTTAAAAGTCAGACCATAAAACATCAGAAAACCGGCATTCGCTTGTTCCACAACTAAGCCAAGCTGACGTACCGAATCGGGTAATCGTGATTCAGCATTTTTCAGACGGTTCTGAACATCAACTTGGGCCAAATCCGGATCTGTGCCAGGCTCGAAAGTAACTGTAATTTCTACCACATTGTTAGAATTATTAGATGAAAAATAAAGTAAGTTCTTAGCGCTAGCCAGTTCTTCCTCGATTACTGTAGTCACAGTGTCAGTGATTGTTTGAGCCGAAGCACCTGGATAGTTAGCCGTAATAAGAATTTGCGGAGGAGCAACATTAGGGAATTGAGCAACTGGTAAATTAGGGATAGCTAATAGACCTGCAAGCAAAATGAAGATCGCTACGACCCAAGCAAACTTCGGCCTATAAATGAAAAATTTCGATATCATATACCCTTGACCTCCGATGTCACAGTAGACTTGCCGACCTTGACAGTCTGACCAATCTCAACATTAAACCCGTCAATAATTACTCTATCGCCAGGAAAAAGTCCTTTGGTTATATGCCAAAGATTACCGTACATCTCACCAGTCTCAATAGATCGCTCCTCCACCTTACTTTCTGCATTCACAATTCGAGCTGTGGCAACACCCTGAGCACCAAAACGTATGGCTCGTTGGGGGATCGCCAAACCTTCATGCAAGATGTCATTATCCATCGAAATTCGGACATACATACCTGGCAACAGCATACCATCTTGGTTGGGGAATTGACCTCGAAGGGTTACCTTGCCACTGCCTGGATCAACTGACACTTCTGAGAACAGTAGATGTCCCTCACGCGTTGTACTTGTGCCTTCGATACGGGCCGTAATACGGTGAGTTGAATGCTCTGCGTTGTTAGAGCTTTTATTAAGTGCTCTTTCGCCACGCAGTTTCATTACATCTGAAATAGACTGAGTAACGTCCGCATAGACAGTATCAATCTGTTGAATGGTAGCCAAAACTGTGGCTTCATCTTTCCCGACCAACTGACCTTCAGTAATCAGCGACCGACCTATGTAACCATCAATAGGCGCACGTACAGTGGCGTAATTAAGATCAAGTTTCGATTGCTTTGCTTCGGCTTTAGCCAAGGCAAGGCCTGCTTTAGCAGAACCTAATGCCGTCTGCGCCCTTAACATGTCCTGTTTACTCACAGCACCAATAGTGACCAAAGAACTGTAACGAACAACAGTAGCCTCCGCATCTATAACCATCACTCGTGCACTTTGAATTGCAGCCTCAGCTCGCTCAAGCGCAACCTCATAAGAAGCTGTTTCAATTTTATACAGCGGTTGGCCAGCACGAACTTTGGATCCCTCCTCAAAGAGACGACGCTTCACTATACCCGATACTCTTGCACGTACTTGGGCGGTTCGAATCGGCTGAATACGACCTGGAAGCTCTTGTGCTTTGACAAGTCGTTGAGGCTGAAGTAGCAGCACATCGATAGTCGGCGTTTTAGTGCTTAAGCTTGCATGATCGTCGCTTAGGGTATCTTTTTCTCCTAGTTCGGTCTTACCACACGCGGCAATGACTGTGACAAGACAGAACATCACAATAATTCTGAAAACGTTCACAAAAAATTCTCGATCTGATACCTTATAATATCAAATGATACTATACAGTCTCAAATTATGATACATCAATATTTTTGATATATTCTTAGATGATTTGAGCTAGGATAGTTTCCTATGAGGCCGAATAATCCTTTAGCTCCCCCACTCGAACTAAGGAGAATTTAACGAATGAATTTGAATGAAGATCAGGTATTTGCAGCGCTTGCGGTAGCACTAGTTCAGCATCCACGAAGCACTTATCAAGAACTTGCTACCAATATTGGAGTAAGCCGTGCAACATTGTTTCGATTCTGTAGCACCCGAGATGAGTTAATTCTTCGTATTTTGCGACATGCCACCAACAGACTGAATGAAAGTTTGGCTCAGGCGCATCTGGAGGAAGGTGCTGTAGAAGATGCAGTCAAGCGATTGATAAACAGCTACCTCATTAATAAGGAATTGGTAGGATTTATTTCCCAATATTGGGATGCACAAGCCGAAAGTGATCCAGACCTTTCAACTGCATGGGCAATGCATCAGAAGCAGATTGATGATTTCTTTTTACGTGGTCAGCAGACAGGCCACTTCCGTGTTGACGTCAGTGCAGAGGCGTTGAACGAAGCATTATGTTGGCTCATAGTCGGTTTGGTCGATGGCGAGCGACGCGGGCGTGTGGCTCGAACAAAGCTTTCATCAACTATTGAGAATCTATTTCTATCAGGAATGTTAGTTAGAAAATAACATTGGTATTGGCTTTAGTGAGTTCAGAAAGCTATTCTCCTGATATTGACTAAACCAGACCAAGCTTTGAATTTTTTCAATGTTACTGAGCCTGCTTTAATAAGTCACTTATTCCATTACCTAAATCTTTATTTGCAGTTGATGTTTGAGTAGATCAGATTTCTCTTGATGTTTCTCAGATTTGTTAAGTGTTTGAATCAGCTGTTCAAAATTTTGATTAGCCTGTTCATTCTCTGAAAGATCAGTTGTAGTCAAGGTGCTATATTTTTATTAAGCTTTGACTACTAAACTGATAGATGTGTGTTTAGCTTCCATTAATGAATACCCACTCTTAATTCAAGATACCTAGCAATCTAATTTCACTATCTTTATAGAGAATTTTTTACTGATTTTTAATATAAAGAAATTGCTTCAATTTATTTAGTGCATTTAAAGAACTGTGTAACTTGTCCGATATCTATTGTAAATCCAAGATAAATAATTGGTGATTTAAGGATGTAAAAATATGTCAACTAAAGTGATTATAGAAAGTAATGGCGGTACTGAAGTTTTGCAGCTGTGTGAAACTGAACTTGGAAAGCCAAAAAAAGATGAAGTGTTAATCGAACATAAAGCAATTGGGGTTAACTATCTTGATATCCAACATCGTGATGGTTCTGTACCTATTAATCTTCCTAGCGGTATGGGGATTGAAGGTGCTGGCATCATTCTTGAAGTAGGATCAGATGTTAAAAATTTCTCCCCTGGGGATCGAATTGCTTATGCTCTTGGAGAATTAGGTAGCTATGCCAGTGAGCGAATTATAAATGCAGACCGTCTACTTAAGTTGCCTGAATGGGTAAGTTATGATGATGCGGCTGCTATTACTCTAAAAGGCCTTACTGCACACTACCTGCTTCACTCTACATATGAAGTAAAATCTGGTACGGTCATTCTAATGTATGGTGTTGCAGGCGCGTTGGGTCAAACAATGGCTATATGGGCAAAACAACTAGGTGCAGTAGTTATTGGAGTAGTCTCAAGTGAGAAAAGTATTCCTATTGCACAACAAGTTGGTTGTGACTTTATCCTTGTATGGGATAAAGATAAATTACCCAATCAAGTTTCAAAAATTACTGAAGGGAAAATGGTTGATGTAGTTTATGATGGTATTGGCAAAATCTCTTTCGATACGTCATTAGCTTGTTTACGTACGAGAGGTACGCTAGTTTCCATCGGTGCAATATCTGGGTTACCTGATCCAATTGACATCAGAGAAATAAATAAGAAATCTCTATATCTAACTCGCCCTAGCCTCGTTGCCTATGCTTCAGATCCAGACGAATATAAAGCGCGTGGCGAAGCAGTATTTGAAGCAGTGCGAAAGAAAGTTTTGAAACCATCTGTTTGGAAAACCTACTTATTGTCCGAAGTACGCGAAGCGCATGAAGCATTACAATCTGGGCGATCAAACGGTGCAATACTACTAAAGCCCTAATTGAATTAATATTTATCATCAGTAACAACAATAAAACTTAATGGTAGGCTCAAACATCTATGGGCATAATAATCTTTCAACAATCTAAGCCCGCGCACGTAAAATATATAGATGAGCATTTTACGTGTGCTGCAATCGAAGTCATTTAATAATTTAACTAGTAGAAGTAACTTGATTCTCCTTTTGAGAAGCACGTTAACTATTGTTTCAAAAATATTACCAATATTTATTTGCCTATAAATCAGTGAAATAATACTAGAACTATAACCACCATGCGAATGTCTTCATAATTTTTGCTGCTGTATCATAAAAATAATAAATCCTATGCTTTACGCATAGGATTTATTTATGCAACTGTACTTAAACAAATAAACATAGAAGTTAAAAAACATACTTTCATACTAGGCATCAGGTGCATTTTTATGCAAAGATAATCACCTGTACAGAGAAAAGTTTCAATA
>NZ_JRVL01000016.1:0-6715 GCF_054823985.1 Acinetobacter sp. GN11
ATTTAATTACATAATTAAGAAAACTCTTAATTAAAGCTTTAGAATAAGATTAGTTAAACTTAACTACTCCTTTTAATTTTAAAATAGATAACCAAACTTTAAACCATCCGCAATTGCATGATTGTCTTTAAAATTTGCCTGTTCTGCGAATGGCTTAATTTCTCCTATTGGTAAGTAATAAGTTCCATCTTATGAAGTTATATTACTCACCTAATAGTATCTAATACCGCTCATCTCAAATTGATAATATATGAGTTATTTCATTCACCTTTAAATACATTATTTATCTTTTGATCCCATATAGGTATTTCACCAATTGAATTACTTAGAAATTCAACTAGAGTATTTATTTTTGTTGACCCTCTTTGACTTTGGCGATAAGCAACAGAAATATAGCCACCTGAAGGGCTATATTGTGGTAAAACGATCTGTAACTCGCCAGAAGAAATTTTATCAGCGGCGATAAATGTCGGTAAAATGGCTATACCAAGTCCCTCCAATGCACCTGCCATTAATACATGAGCACTATCTGTTCTCAAGCGCGGTTGAATTCTAAAAGGTTCATTTCGTTCATTAACAGGCAACATGAATATGCCATTAGGTTCTCTGTTAATATAAAGCAAGCCTTGATGCTGCTGTAGTTCGGAAGGATGCTGTGGAGTACCTTTCTGTTGCAAATATGCTGGACTGGCACATAACACGTGCAAATTTTTCGCAATGGGCTGAATAATCAAATTAGAATCTTTCATTTGCCCTAATCTTATGGCCGCATCAAAACTCTCATCAGCCAAATTAACAAACTGATCAGTTGCCTCAATATCTACGCGGAGATTATCGTACTTAGCACTAAAGGCGATGAGCACATCAGCAAGATATGCCTCTGTAAAGGCCATTGGAACACTGAGTCTTAACCTTCCAGAAAGTGATGATTTTGTTTGCCTGATTTCTATTTCTGTATCAGCAATATCAGCCAGAATTTTTAAGCAACGCTCATAAAACAACTGCCCTGACTGTGTAACTTTCATTTTGCGTCCACGCTCGAACAGCACCACGTTAAAATGACTTTCAATCAGGTGGATGCGCTGGCTAATCACCGATTTTGCTACCCCCAATTTTTTGGATGCTTCAGAGATACTCCCTGAGTCCACCACTGCAACGAAGGTTGACATATCAGAAAACTTATTCATTTTATCGCCTATGTTTAGGTATTATGGCTAATTTAGTGTGATTATTCAGATAACCATGTTGATGTCTTTTTTAATAAATAAGGCATCAATATATACGTCATAAAAAAAGAAATGGTTAATGAAATAGGCACCCCAACTAAAAGTCTCGGAAAGTTTAAAAAATTAGTAAAAAACCATATATACAAGATTGGTACTGTCATTGCTAATGGTAAAACTGCCAACCATGAGACGATAAACTGCTTCCATTTTTTAGGTGGTTTCTTTGACGATAAATCAAACCAGAAATCCTGACTAGATTGAATATTGTAGTAATCATCATGAATTAACCACGGTTTGATAACATGAATTATATTTTTCCGCTGATCTGAGTCAAACCATAACTCTGAATTTCTAACCGTATCGAACCTTAAAATAATCACATAGCGTGTTGAAACATTATAAGGTCGAATAATATCTATTGACTGAAACCCAGTCTGTAAGTGTAGCTTATGCTTTAATAACTTGATCTTTTCTTCATATTCAGACTGATATTTAATACCAACATCATGCACGATAACACTCGATACACTTTCAGTAAATAAAGTTTCAGAGAGATGTTCTACCTTGCTGGTATTTGGTCCACTCATTTTCTAATACATCCTTGTCTGCAACTATTTCAAAACCAACATCTATATACCCCGCCTTTTTATAAAGCGGGATACTTAAGACATAAAGAGCGAGCTATAAGCTTTGAATATGATGGATCTCAGTAGCAAGTATGTCCCATGCACTCGATGTACTCGAAACAAGCTGCATATGATCTTCATCCTCAAGACGGATGAGTTTAATCTGATCTCCTACTTCCCTAGCTTTTGTCAGATATTCTTCACTCATACCTATTGGAACAACATCGTCCAAAGCCCCGTGAATAAGCACTTGTGGAGTTTTTAATGGCAACAACTCTGATGGGGAAGACTCGGCATAAATAACAGGAATTTCTTCTGGATTACCACCCAAGAAGTCACTAACTGCACTAACCGTACTGACTATCCCTTTACCCAGTTTTAAATCCCATGCCATCCTTAAATCACTAATACCAGCCAAACTAATAGCTGCCTTCAGGCCCAATGGCGATGACTTAAATAAAATACTTGTTTTTGGAAGCTTATGCCTTGCTCCTAGCCAAAGTGCCAAATGCCCACCTGCCGAGTGTCCAACAGAAACCACGGCGTTAGCATTGATAGGGTACTTTTCAGCCAGAGTGTTGACATAATCAGCTGCACTGGCAATATCCTCAAATGTACCTGGCCATCCCCCACCAACATCACCGACTCTTCTGTATTCTATATTCCAGACAGCAAAGCCAGCTTTAACAAGGTATCGGGAAAGCGAGTGTAAATCTGTTAAAGTAGCTACGGTTTTCCAGAATCCACCATGAATTAAAATAACAACGGGAAATGGCCCGGTACCTTCGGGTAAAAATAACTCACCAAATTGTAGTGGATTTTCCCCGTACTGCACGTTCAATACTTTTGCCACTTATGAATACCTTTTTATTTAGTTTTATTAAAAAAATAATCTAGCTGGAACTTATTACACCTTAAACATTTCATCTTGATAGTCTAAGAATGATTGATGCAACATGACCAGACATTAATGTTGATTAGATGAGGTCTTTAGCTTCCTCTAATGTCACCAGTCGACCTAATTTTCCGAACTCGTGTAGCTCACCATACACTTCTATACGAATAGACTGATTGATTCCACCAATATATAAAGGCTCAAAACCATTTGCTTTAATTAGCTTTTCAACAATTAGACCAGCCTTAATATCATCTGTTGCATAGAATTCAACAGCCTTTTCTGGACTGCGATTTGCAGCACTTGCCAATGACTTGGCGCCTAAAGTGCCAAATGCTTTTACTAAAATTGCCTGTGGAGGTAATAGACCAGCCAATATTTCACCAGATGATTGATCTTCAGGTATGATTTTTTTAAAACCGCCACCATCAGCAGGCCCTAGTGGATTTGAAGGATCAACAATAATCTTCCCAGCAAGTTGTTCACGATAGTTAATAAAAAAATCTTTAATACCATCAAACCAAATACTCAAAATAATAACCTGAGCTTGATTGACTGCATCATCTACAGTAACTGCCTGAGCTTGACTTCCCAACTTTGTTGCTAGTTCTTGTGCTTTGGAAAATGTATTGTCTGCAATTAGTACTTGCTCTCCACCTGCAACAAGGTTATTCGCCAACGTTGTGCCAATATTACCTAAACCGATAATTGCTGTACTCATCATAATACCTGTATGGTTAAAAAATAAAATTTATGAAAATAAGAAATTTGACTATTAATGGATGTTATTCATTAGAAAAACATCCATGGAAGACTAGATCTATTAAAAAAATGAAGGGTTCGATCTGTTACTGAGTAACTAAGCCTGTTGTTATGGTGACGTGTTTATATTCAATAAAGTCGTCTATAGCGGCAACGCCATTCATACGTCCCAAACCCGATTGTTTATAACCACCCTCTTCAAACTCGTCATAGATGACAGCCCAGTCATTAATCCAGATCGTGCCAGCATCGATTTCACGAGCGACTCGTAAAGGACGATCTACATCACGTGTCCATATACTAGCTGCCAGTCCATATTCGCTATTATTGGCAAGTTCAATAGCTTCACTCTCACTATCAAATACTTGTAATGTCAGCACTGGTCCAAAAGTTTCTTTCTGGGCGATATCTAAATTAGGGTCATTAATTTCAAGTAATGTTGGACGATAAAAAGCTCCTTTAGCCAAAGGCCCCTCTGTCACTGGTCCACCACGAACAATGACTTTGGCACCTGCGGCAATCGCACTCTCAACAACTTTATTAATGCGCTCAACATTGGGTTTATCAATGATAGGCCCCATGTCACTGGTAGGGTCAGAAGCTGGACCCACTTTGACTTTTTCCAATTGTGCAGCAAGCCTTTGTTTAAGTTGCTCTGCAATGCCACGTTGCACTAGCAAGCGAGAACCTGTCATACAGAACTGACCTGCAAATACTGTCAGCGCTTTTTCCAGTTTAGGTAAAACTGCTTCCAAATCTGCATCATCAAATACCACCATTGGTGTTTTACCACCCAACTCCAGCCCAAACCGCTTAAGGTATTTTGCACCTGTTGCAGATATAGCCTTGCCCGTTGCAGTACTACCAGTAAAACTAATAACGGGAACATCAGGTGAATCAATCAGTAATTTAGAACCTTCTGCACCTGACTCACTAAACAGGTTAATCACCCCTTTAGGTAAGGATTTTACTTCTGAGAATATTTTTGCAATTAGGCTATTGGTCTGTGCAGTTTGTCCTGGCATTTTTATAACAGTCGTAGTACCTGCCGCTAGCGCTGGCGCTAAGGAACGAATCATCAGTACTACAGGAGAGTTCCAAGGTACAATAATGCCAGCCACGCCCATTGGTTCACGTAATACGATTGAAAAACTACCTGCTTTTGGCTCTAATGCACGTCCATATTCAGTCCGAACCAAAGATGCGTAATAGCGCAATTTAGGTGGAACCATTGAAGCCTCGAACAGAGCTTCAGCTTTAACCTTGCCATTCTCCGTAGATAAAATATCGACCAATTCATCCTGATATTTCTCAAACAGATCTGCCAGCTCATGAATAGTTTTGGCACGTAATGCGCGGTCACTTTTCCAAGGAGATTCCTTAAAAGCTTTTTTGGCTGCTGTTATCGCTTGCTCAGCCTGATCAAATGAGGCTTCAGCGTACTGACCAATTACCTCATATGTGGCAGGATTAATAGAATCCTTATGTACCCCAGAATCAACCCACTCACCATCGATCCAGTTTAAAGCCAGTTTGTTACTCATCATCTTTTCTCCTATTCTTTTTGTTATAAATAATGGCGTATAGCAATATGCTCTGCCGCAGCGATAACAGTGACATTGGTTGCCACAGAAGGAACATCTGGGAATATAGATGCATCAACGACTCTAAGATTACTGACACCGTGTACTTTTGCGTCCAGATCAACGACAGCTTTTGGGTCATTTTTCAAACCCATTGGTGCAGTGGATGTTGGGTGATGATAGGTATCTAAGGTGTTCTTAATTGATTCCAGTAGTGCTTCATCAGTTTCTTCACCACCCCCTGGATTCAGCTCTTGAGCAATAAAATTTTTTAATGGTGCAGTTTGCCCAATACGACGAGCTAGTTTTACACCTTCAATAATACGTTTTTGATCTTCTTGATCTGCTAAAAAATTCAGGTCAATTTTTGGAGCAATCGTTGGGTCTTTACTTTCTAGCCAGATACGGCCTCGAGAATATGGGCGAGTCAAGGCAACTGCCAAAACAAATCCAACTTTGGTCGGGCTTTGTTCATGTGGGAATAAATGAGTCGCTGTAATGTGAATATCCAGTTCACCAGATTTGGCTGTAGTGGAGTGGGTCCACAGCTTCGCACCAATAGCAGGAGATTGACCACCGATTAGATCTGGCTTCGCAGCATAGGCATTGTAATAAAAAGGATGATCAACTAAATTCTGCCCTACAGGCAAGTCAGCCACCAAAGGAATATCTAGTGCATTTAGGTCCTGCTGCGGCCCAATCCCAGAGCGAAGTAGAATAGCTGCACTGCCATAGCTCCCAGCGGCAAGAATAATTTCTTTGGCCTGTAATACTTCACCTGATGCCAGTTTAACGCCAACAGCAGTCTTACCTTCAAACACTACTTGATCCACTAAACTATCGGCACGAATCTGCAAATTCGGACGCTGTCGAACTTCTTTAGTTAGGTAAGCTATACCTGTATTGATACGATGACCATCAATGATATTCATTGGATATGGACCAACGCCATTGGCATCTTGTCCATCAAAGTCATCAACAACCTGATATCCATTGGCGATTGTGGCATCCACAAATGCCGTTTGCATTGGGGTTATATCTTCACGATTTAATTGTTTAACTGGGAAAGGCCCGTTTCTACCATGAATAGAATCATCTCCACCTACCCTACTTTCAAGTTTGATGAATGCAGGTAGCAAATCTTCATAGCTCCAATCTGGTAGGTTCCATCTTTTAAAATCCTCTGGACGAGCACGAATTGCCACGGCGCCATTAACAGCAGAACTACCGCCAATCACTTTTCCTCTGATAGTACCGATAGGATGTCCAATATAACCTAGTTCAGAATTATATCCCCATTCAACGTCTGGATCGCGATTTGCACCTACAATATCGCTTTGAGCTAGCTCATCTGGATAGCCATCTGGTGCAAAATTATGACCAGCCTCTATTAGCAAAACCTGCCTATTTGGATTTTCACTTAATCTAGTAGCGAGAACTGCACCTGCGGATCCACCACCAACAATAATTACATCAATTTTTTTTGTAGATGAGTCTTTAGTTTGGGAATCAGTCATTGATTAACCTATTATTTACGTGATTAAGTTCTAACATCAAACTATTACAAATTCACCCTCATCAACAGTAGTCATTATTAGAACTGTAGATTCGAATTTTAAGAAC
>NZ_JRVL01000152.1:0-24344 GCF_054823985.1 Acinetobacter sp. GN11
TGGTGAGATTGAAACAATAAAAGTCCATTTTAAGGAAAAACGATATCTGCCTATCACACAGGTAGTAACGTGAAAGGAAAAAAACTATGCCTTTATACAAAGCTCCATTACGCGATATGCAATTTGTACTGCATGAAATGCTTCAAACAGAACAGAACTATCAAGGTTTAAGCAAATATCAGGAAAGCGTAAATCGAGAATTAATTGATCAATACTTAGAGGCAGCAGCAGATTTTTGTGAAAATGAATTGGCACCGATTAACCAAAATGGCGATCAGGAAGGCTGCCATTTAAATCAAGGCGTAGTCACAACGCCGAAAGGTTTTAAAGAAGCCTACCAAAAATATGCTGAGCTTGGGTTTACCTCTTTAACTGCTGACCCAGAATATGGTGGGCAAGGCTTACCGACCTTATTGCGGATTGCCATTTCTGAAATGTTATGTGGTTCTAATTGGGCTTGGGCAATGTATCCGGGCTTGTCTCATGGGGCAATGAGAACAATTGAGCATCATGGTACCGAGCAACAAAAACAGAAGTTTTTGACTAAACTCATTAGTGGTGTCTGGACCGGAACGATGTGTCTAACCGAATCACATGCGGGCTCGGACCTTGGGTTAATTAGAACCAAGGCCGAACCAAATCCTGACGGTAGTTACTCAATTACGGGTGAAAAGATTTTTATCTCGGCAGGTGAGCATGATCTTTCTGAAAATATTATTCATATTGTTTTAGCCCGTCTACCTCAGGCACCCGCAGGGACTAAAGGTATTTCTTTATTTATTGTGCCTAAATTTAATGTGAGTGATGACGGTCATGTGCTGGACCGTAATAAAGTCGTTTGTAGCGCGATTGAACATAAAATGGGGATTCATGGCAATGCGACCTGTGTACTGAATTTTGATGGCGCTCAAGGTTATTTGATTGGGCCTGAAAATCGTGGGCTTAATTGTATGTTTACCTTCATGAATACCGCACGTATTGGAACGGCAGTACAGGGGCTTGCAGCTTCTGAAATTTCATTTCAAGGCGCATTAAGTTATGCCAAAGAGCGACTCGCCATGCGCTCGTTATCTGGAGCAAAATATTCAGAGAAGAATGCAGACCCAATTATTGTGCATCCCGCTGTGCGATCGATGTTAATGACACAAAAAGCTTTTTCTGAAGGCGGCCGTGCATTGGCTTATTTTCTAGCTCAACATGTAGACATTGTTGAAAGTTCAAACGATCAAGAACAGCAAAAACACTCCGATGAATTACTGGCTTTTTTAACGCCAATTGCTAAAGCTTTTTTAACAGAGTCAGGTAATGAATCTGCAAAGCATGGCGTTCAAGTATTTGGTGGTCATGGCTTTATTGTTGAGCATGGTATGGAGCAGATTGTACGTGATGCGCGTATCTCAACATTGTATGAAGGAACCACCGAAATCCAGTCTTTAGATCTGCTTGCACGGAAAGTCTTAAATTCAGAAGGCAAGCTCTTAAAGAATATGACGGATTTAATTGATCAATTCATTCTTCAACATCAAGCGAATGTAGCACTGAAACCTTATTTAGAAAAATTAGGTGAACTTAAGCAGCAATGGTTATCGCTCACCACAACAATTGCTGAAAAAGCGAAGCACAACCCTGAAGAAATTGGGGCAGCTTCGGTTGATTATCTTTATTTTTCCAGTTACGTCGTGTTCGCTTATTTGTGGGCCCGAATGGCACAAGTTGCCCATGAAAGATTAGAGGTGGGTACACAAGAGCAAGCTTTTTATAAAGCGAAGCTAAGCACAGCTAAGTTTTTCTATCAAAAACTTTTACATCGTACACAGAGCCATGCTGCTTCTATTGAGTCTGGAGCTGAATCTGTGATGGAGCTCGATCAAGATGCTTTTGCATTTTAGTGACTAGTAATTTTTAGGATTACTACGTGAAATTGACATGCAAAATTTTACCTAGTAATTAAATTTGTAATTTTAGACTCATCAGTTTTTGGTAGGAAAAACCAGTTGAGCCAAACAAATAGAGGGTTAACATAAGCATTAAAGCGTGAATTTTCATCAAATATAGATATTGGATAAGGACTACGGAAAGAAAATCATGAATGCTTATTATCAATTACTGAATAGAACAATTGGTCCTCAAGGTGAAGTTATTGCGCATTATTGCTCAACTGTTCATGCACAAGGGGCATGGAACCCTCATGAACAACACATGGCGCCTGCAAGTGGCGTAATCGCAGCTGAGTTAGAGCAATTTTCACCACGACAAGATATGCGAATTGGTCGAATTAGTTTTGATATTTTTGGATTGATTGCTTTTGGTGAATTTACAATTAAGACGCATGTGATTCGTGCCGGTAAAACCATTGAATTGATTGAAGCCGAAATGCAAGCACAAGGTAAAACCTGCATTGTGGCTAGAGCGTGGCGAATGTGCACTCAAGATAGTTCAGATATTGCTGGGCTTGAAGATCAGCCAGTTCATCATCCAGATACCTTTACAGAATGGACAGGTATGAAAAGATGGCCGGGTGGCTTTATTCAAACGCTCGTGACTAAAACGGATGATCAGCATCGTGCGGGCAAAGGGATTGTTTGGCTCAATAATGATAAAGAAATGGTTGAAGGGCAGCCGACGACAGATTTTGCACATTTAATTGGAATGGTAGATACCGCAAACGGGATTGTACCAAGACAAGAAGATGAATTTACGTGGGGCTTTCCAAATCTTGATTTGCAAATTCACATGCACCGCTATCCGCAAGGTAAATGGTTAGGTTTGGAAACCGTTCAGCAATATGGTTCAGATGGCATTGGCTTAACCAGTGCAGTTTTACATGACGTGTATGGCCCATTTGGACGAAGCGAACAGATTTTGACTTTACGTAAAATGGCTAAATAAATTTTTAAGGCAATAAAAAAGTCATCCCTGAGGATGACTTTTTTATTATGAGACTAAACTTTTAACTACGCACTTTAATGAGTGTTGGTGTAAGTTCATCCCAACGCTGTTTTGCAGCATCCATTGCTTTCATTTTGATATGACCATAACCACGGACTTCTGCTGGTAATTTTGCAATTTGCTCAGCAACTGCCAAGTTATGATTGTCTGGTGCTTCAACAAGTGCTTCAACAAATGCGATGTAACGGTCACGCCATACTTGTTCGTGTTGACGTTCTTCTTGACGTGCAAATGGGTCAAGGAAAGTTTCCCGCAGCCATTGTAAGCGAGCAAGCATCATCATTGGGAAGCGCATCCAGTAACCAAACGCACGTTTACGAACATTTTGCAGACCGCCGAGTAACGCTGGTGGAGCAAGATGATAAGTTAAACGTAGGCCTTTACCGAATTGTGTTTCAATCGATTCTTTGAAGCTTTTGCCGGTTAACAGACGTGCAACTTCATATTCATCTTTATACGCCATGACTCTATAAAGCTGGGTTGCAATCGTACCAGTTAATTCTTCTGGTAACTTTTTAGCAGCCAGTTCTACCAGCGTACGGTATTTAGTTGCATAAGCGTCATTCCAATAGTCTGTCAGGCGAGTAGAACGGTCTTCAACAAGTTCAGCCAAAGTTTGTGGTGTTTTGGTTTTTGGCATTGCTGCAAGTAAACGTGCAGCTAAAGTTGGGTCACTTGCAAGATGACAACCTACACGGAAAGCTTCAATGTTCTTGTCAACGGCTGTACCATTTAAGCGAATAGCTTTTTCAATGCTTTCACGTAACAGCGGAATACGACCAGATTGCCAAGCCATACCGAGTAACAACTGGTTGGTATAAATTGCATCGCCTAGTAATTGTGTTGCAATGCGAGCTGCTGGCAGAGAAACCAGTTGACCTTGACGAACACGACCACGAAGACGATCAATTAAATCACTAATAGGCGCATACCAGTCACGAGATTTAATGAAATCAGAAGTAGGTGTACTGTCTTCATTCACAATAACCAAAGCATCATCTTTTAAGCGAGATAGAGCAGCGCTACCACCAGCGACTACGGCATCTGCACCGATCAATAATTCACATTGTCCTGCTGGAATTTTGGTAGAAGAAATTTGCTCATCAGTTGCTGCAAGTTGTACGTATGAATAAACCGTACCACCTTTTTGAGCAAGTCCAGCCATGTCCATAACACGTGTTGCTTTACCTTCTAAGTGAGCAGCCATACCAAGGAGTGCACCAATAGTCACCACACCTGTACCACCAATACCACCGACCATAATACGACTTGGAACATCATATAACTGAGGAATGATTGGTGATGTTGGCCAGCCTGCGCCAATTCCTTCAAATTTAGTAGGACGTTTCATGTCACGTGTATGAACAGTCACAAAACTAGGGCAGAACCCTTCGGCACAAGTGAAGTCTTTGTTACAGCTACTTTGGTTAATTTGACGTTTAGTACCTAACGCAGTCTCTACTGGTTCAATAGATAAGCAGTTTGATTTTTTCGAACAGTCGCCACAGCCTTCACAAATATCACTGTTAATGTATAAACGCTCAGCTGGGTCAGGGTAGGCATCACGTTTACGGCGACGGCGTTTTTCACTGGCACAGGTTTGTACATAAATTAAAGCGGTTACACCTGAAACTTCACGAAGCTCGCGTTGAACAGTATCGAGTTCATTACGGTGGCGAATTTCTACACCCGGAGCAATACCGTCTTCTTCATTTAATAGTTTAACTTCATCAGTAACAATAACTTGTTTTTTAATGCCTTCGGCAGCAAGCTGACGAGTTAACTGTGCAACACTCAAATGACCATCTACATGCTGACCGCCTGTCATAGCGACTGCATCGTTGTAGAGGATTTTATAGGTAATATTAGTTTTTGCAGCGATAGATTGACGGATTGCTAAGTAACCAGAGTGGAAGTAAGTTCCGTCACCAAGGTTAGCAAAAATATGTTTTTCATTGGTAAATGGTGATGCACCAACCCAGCTTACACCTTCACCGCCCATTTGAGAGAAGGTTTCAGTACCGCGGTCAAGTGAAACGGCAATATAGTGACAACCAATACCACCAAGTGCACGGCTACCTTCAGGAACGACTGTTGATGAGTTATGAGGGCAACCACTACAGAAATACGGTTTACGTTCTGCAAGATCAATGACACGTTTTGCTTCTTGCTCTGCTTTTAGCAGTAAGTCGATTCTATTTTGGATTTGTGTTTTTAAGCTTTCTGGAATATCGAGTTTTAAGAAGCGAGCAGCCAGCATTTTTGCAATGGGTTCAGGCTGGTACTCATAGTGACCAATGAGCGGTGCTTCTTCAATAGAGGTACTCCATTCACCTTTGCCGTCAGTTGCTTTACCAATCACATGTGGACGTTTGCCATCAGGCAGTGAGTACAGCTCATCTTTAATTTGTGCTTCAATAATTGGACGTTTTTCTTCAATAACGATCAGTTCTTGCAAACCTTCTGCAAACTCATGAACGCCTTGAGGTTCTAAAGGCCAAATTAGACCAACTTGATAAACACGTAGCCCAAGCTGTTGGGCAGTTTCATCTTCAATACCTAAAATGCGTAGGGCTTCAATCGTATCTAAATAACCTTTACCACTTGCGGCAATACCAATACGGGCATTTTCACACGGCCATGTTACGGTGTTGATTTTATTCGCGCGGGCATAAGCCAAAACAGCAGGTAAGCGATATTTATAAAGACGTTCTTCTTGCTGAATGCCGTGATCTGGCCAACGAATATTGACGCCGTCGGCAGGGAAATTGACATCTTCTGGTATAACCGGAGTAACACGGTCTAGATCGACATGAACAGAAGCGGAAGTTTCTACAATTTCACTGACCAGCTTCATTGAAGACCAAAGGCCAGAAAAACGTGAAACTGCAATGGCGTGAACACCAAAGTCTAAAATTTGTTGAACGGATGTTGGGTAGAAAATTGGAATACCACAACCAATCATGACATGTTCAGACTGGTGGGGGATTGTAGAAGATTTACATGAGTGGTCATCACCAAATAAAGCAACGACACCACCACGTTCAGAGGTACCAGCTAAGTTAGCATGGCGGAGTACATCGCCTGAACGGTCAACACCGGGGCCTTTACCATACCACCAAGAAGACACTCCATCATATTTGCCTTGGCCTGAAAGATTAACTTGTTGCGTACCCCAAATTGCGGTAGCAGCCAAGTCTTCATTTACACCAGGTTGAAATACAACATTATGGGATTTAAGCAATCCTTGAACTTGCCAAAGGAAACTATCATAGTTACCAACAGGGGAACCGCGATAACCAGAAATAAAACCAGCAGTATGATAACCATTAATCGCGTCACGGCGAGTTTGGGCAAGAGGCAACCGAACAAGTGCCTGAATGCCAGTCATATATGCTGTACCGTTATCACTTATATATTTATCTTCAAGTGACACATCCTTTGTTGCAATAATATTTGGAGTGACTTTTGTAGCTATGTTCATTTATATCTCCTTAGAATTTTTAGTAGCTCGGACTACTTTCTTTTTTCAACATCCAGTTGAATATTTGGAGCAAGTGACATACGAAATAAAAAAAGATCGGTTCCTCTTCTTAAAAAAGAATTAGTGCCAATGTATGTACATTTAGTCATTGTGGTTGATCTAAACTGGTGCAACAATCCGTAATTTAGGAAAACATATTTACGTTATGCGCAAAAATCTCGATGGTGGACTATTGCATGCAATGCATGCATTCCTGAAAGTGATTGATAGCGGGAGTTTCACAGCAGCAGCTGAGCAGATGGATCTGACCACAGCACAGGTTTCACGTCTTATCAGCGAGCTAGAAACACGCTTAGGTACAAAACTCATACAACGCTCAACGCGCCAGCAGGCACTGACTGATATTGGTGCGACTTATGCAGAGCGCTGTCGCCAAGTCATTTTAATAGTGGATGAAGCAGAATCAGAAGTAACAGGAACGGCATCTAAACCGAAAGGGCGTTTACGTGTATTAAGCATGGGAAGCTTTGGGCATCACTATGTTTTTCCAGTGATGGCCGAATTTTGTAAACATTACCCCGAACTAACCGTGGAATATACGACTTCACAGTACGTTCCAGACTTGTTGGCAAAAGGGGTCGATGTGAGTCTCTATCTCACTGAATCTTTAACAGACTCCCGCTTTGTTGCCCGCAGAATTGGCACTATTTTTTCTGTTTTATGTGCTTCACCTGCATATCTAGAAAAACATGGTGTTCCTAAGTCGCCCGAAGACTTAAAAAATCATGCCTGTTTACGCTTAGTCAATCCGTCTATCACAGCAGATTGGCACTTGTTAAATGCAAATGGTGAGTCTTACCAAATTGATATTGGTGGGCAACTCATTGCAGATAACCCTGAGTTATTGTTAGATGTTGTGCAGCAGGACATGGGCGTGGCGTTATTGCCGATGTTTTCAGCTTTAGATGCAGTTCAAAATGGAAGATTATGCCATATCTTGCCAGAGTGGCGTTCGCCCGATATTGGGGTTTATACCTTATTGCCTTCACGCCATTTTATCGATGCTAAAACGCGTGCATGGTTAGATTGGGTGGAAGAATATATTTCGCCAAGAATTGAAATGGATGCATCTTATTTTTATAAATAATGAGATAAATTTTTTAAGGATTAAGATAGAAAAGGATGAACAATAATACGGATTAGAAGAAAAATAGGGTAGAGAATGCTTCTGTTGAGAGGGGCATTTAATACAGAGATTAATTCAAAATTTTAAATAAATTGCATGAGGGATTTAGTCCCAATTCCTAAACGAAATGAGATAAAGATGAGATAGGATGATCTGGTAATCGGCCTAATATTAAGCCTTATACCAGATGCTGAGCTATTTTAATTTATGGCTATGCACATTTGGTTTGCCAATAAGCATTTGCATAATTCGACAAGCTTTTTCGGTTTAATACATTGCTAATATTCTGGCTGGCTTGCATTAACTTTTCTAAGTCTATACCAGTCTCAAACCCCATGTGTGATAGCAAATAAAACAAATCTTCGGTCGATACATTGCCAGAGGCACCTTTGGCATAAGGGCAACCGCCAAGTCCTGCAAGAGATGAGTCAAAAACACGAATGCCTTGCTGTAAAGACTGATAAATATTGGCAATTGCCATGCCATAGGTATTGTGGAAATGCCCAGCTAAAACCTTGCTGTCTAGTTCAAAAAGGCATGCTTGCCAAACCTTTTGAACTCGATCTGGTGTTGCGGTGCCAATGGTTTCACCTAAAGATACTTCATAGCATCCCATGTCATAGAGTCGTTTAACGACTTTCACTACTTGCTCAGGCGCAATTGCACCTTCATAAGGGCAATCGACAATACAAGAAACATAGCCACGTACACGAATATTGTGTGCTTTCGCTGCGGTCATGACATCGCTAAATTTTTCAAAGCTTTCATCAATAGAGCAGTTAATGTTTTTACGGGTAAAGCTTTCAGAAGCTGCGGTAAAAACCGCAACTTCTTTGCATCCTACCGCTTGAGCCGTCTCAAAACCTTTGATATTGGGAGTGAGCAGACTAAATTGTACATCAGTGGTCTGCGGTAACAGTTTAAATAGCTCATCACTTTGAGCCATTTGCGGCACCCATTTTGCCGAAACGCATGAACCAACTTCAATGGATTTTAGGCCTGCATTTATCAGGTCATTAATAAAGTTTAAGCGTTGTTCAACCGTTAAAGCCTGCTTTTCGTTTTGGAGGCCGTCTCTGGGACCGACCTCCACGATTTTGACAAACTCACTCATGCAACTTCCTCCTGAGCAGGCTGAAATTCCACAAGCTCATCGCCAGCTTTGACTTGATCGCCCACTTGGAAATAGGAGTCTACAATCACGCCGTCTTTAGGGGCACGGATGGTGTATTCCATTTTCATTGCTTCAAGCGTCATTAAAATATCGTCTTTCTTCACGCTATGATTTGCACTTACTAGCACTTGCGTGACCACACCCGGCATTGGTGCTTTTAGGTGGCCTTCATCGGCTTGGCTATCTGCTTGGTTAAAGTCTTGGCGAATATAAGCAAACTTATAGCTTTGTCCATTTTGGAACAAGGTAATGCCTTGCTGACTTTGGTTAAAAGATAGCTTTTGCTGAGTTCCACCAATTTGAACAGACGCCGTATGCGCATCAATCAATTGACCAGAAATCGGGTAGCTTTGACCGTTATATTCTGCGGTGAAGCCATCTTCATTTGAGGCAAATTTAATTTGGATATTTTGGTTTAAATAGTTCAGTTTAATACTGTGCTGATAAGCAATATTTAAACGCCAAAGTGGTTGAGCCTGCCAAAGCTGTTTTTGGCTTGAGCTGTTGTTATTAAGTTTACTTAGAAACTCAATAAATGCCGCTGCCACCACAAGTTCAGGTTTAATCTCTTCAGGACTAAACAAGAAGTTTTGTTCACGTTGAATCAGGTTGGTATCAAGTTTGGCTTGTTTGAACGAGTCGCTGCGAACAATCTTTTCAAGAAAGGCAATGTTATTGCCTAAGCCATCAACATGGAATTGGCTTAAGGCATGTTGCATTTGAATGAGTGCAGCTTCACGGTTTTTACCCCATACGATCAGTTTGGCAATCATTGGGTCGTAATACGTCGTGATTTCATCGCCTTCAACAATGCCGCTATCTACACGCACATATTGGTTTTGAGTTGGGTAGTGCAAATAGTCAATTTTACCAATGGCAGGTAAAAAGCCTTTTTCAGGTTCTTCGGCATAGATTCGTGCTTCGAGCGCATGCCCGTGAATTTGCAATTCGTTTTGTAGTTTAGGTAAAGGTTCGCCATAAGCTACACGAAGTTGCCATTCAACCAAGTCTTCACCAGTAATCATTTCAGTCACTGGGTGTTCGACTTGTAAGCGGGTATTCATTTCCATGAAATACGCCGTACCGTCTTGTTCCACAATAAACTCGACCGTACCAGCACCGACATAGTCTACTGCACGTGCAGCATCAATAGCAGCCTGACGCATCGCATCAAGCTTCTCGCTTGGCATTTGTGGAGCTGGAGCTTCTTCTAATACTTTTTGGTGGCGACGTTGTACGGAACAGTCGCGTTCAAACAAGTGCACATAGTTACCGTGTGTATCGCCAAACACTTGTACTTCGATGTGACGTGGTTGAATCACATAGCGTTCAATCAAGACATCATCATTACCAAAGCTCGATTTAGCTTCGCGCTTACATGAGGCTAAGGCATGTAGAAAATCTTCACTGCGCTCAACCAAGCTCATGCCTTTTCCACCACCGCCAGCACTGGCTTTAATTAAAACTGGATAGCCAATTTGGTCTGCCTGTTGTTTTAAAAAGTCGGCATCTTGGTTGGTTCCGTGATAACCCGGTGTTAAAGGGACGCCTGCTTTTTCCATTAAAGCTTTAGAGGTCGCTTTTAAACCCATCGCTAAAATGGCATCTACTGGTGGGCCAATAAAGCAAATATTGTGTTGTTGGCAAGCTAACGCAAACTGATCATTTTCGGATAAAAAGCCGTAGCCCGGGTGAACCGCTTGGCTACCCGTATCGATTGCTGCTTGAATAATACGGTCGGCTTGTAAATAACTTTGTGTTGCAGGGGACTGACCAATATAAACTGCTTCATCTGCAAGTTTGACATGTTGTGCATTTGCGTCTGCATCGGAGTAAACAGCAACTGTTGCAATACCTAATTTTTTAGCTGTGCGAATCACACGGCAAGCAATTTCGCCACGGTTCGCAATTAAAATCTTTTCAAACATGATGATCGTCCTTAATTGTTGTTATTCGAGTTAGAAACCCAAGCAGGCTGCTGCTTATTTAAAAAGGCACTCAGGCCTTCTTTTGCCTCGCTACCTTGACGAACTTGAGCAATATGATGTGCTGTCTGTTGCAGCAAGTCATTGCTCATGGTCTGGTTGCTCACCATTTGAATGAGCTGTTTTGATGCAGCTTGAGCGTGTGGGCCACCGAGTAATAGAGCATCAATAATTTCTTGAACTTTTCTGTCTAAGTCTTCGGCATCTGCCACTTCGTGTGCCAAGCCAATTTGTTTGGCTTCACGTGCTGAAATTCGCTCGGCAGTTAAGAAGTAACGAGAAGCTTGTCTTGCGCCAATCGCACGAATCACATATGGGCTAATGGTAGATGGAGCAAGCCCTAAACGAACCTCAGAAGTTGCAAACTTGGCATCAGTGCTAGCAATACAAATATCACATGCCGATGCCAAACCCATGCCGCCACCAAAGGCAATGCCATGTACACGGGCAATGGTCGGTTGTTTTAGCGTTGCGAGAGCATCTAACATTTGCGCAAGTTTTAATGCATCTGCTTCATTTTCTGCTGAAGATGCTTGACCTGCCTGTTTCATCCAGTTGAGGTCGGCACCTGCTGAAAAGCTTTTGCCGCGACCTGCTAAAACCACAACGCGAATATCATCACGTGTATTGATTTGCTTAAAGCAAGCATGCAGCTCTTCAATAACTGTCGTATTAAAAGCATTGTGTAGTTCAGGGCGGTTCAGCCAAACATAGGTAACCTGACCTTGTTGTTCGAGTTGTAAAAATTGATAGCTCATATACACCTCTTACATGCGGAACACGCCAAATTTGGTTGGTTGGATTGGGGCATTCATAGCGGCAGCAAGACTTAAACCGAGTACTTGGCGAGTTTGAGCTGGGTCGATTACACCGTCATCCCAAAGTCGGGCAGAAGCATAATATGGATGACCTTGACGCTCGTATTGTTCACGAATTGGTTGTTTAAATTCATCTTCTTGTTGCGCTGACCACTCGGCACCTTTTTGCTCAATCTGATCACGTTTTAAAGTTGAGAGTACGCTTGCTGCTTGTTCGCCGCCCATCACAGAAATACGAGAGTTCGGCCAAGTCCATAAAAAGCGTGGTGAATAAGCACGGCCACACATGCCGTAGTTACCCGCACCAAACGAACCACCAATAATCAAAGTGAGTTTTGGTACATTTGCGGTTGCAACTGCCATCACCAGTTTGGCGCCGTTTTTTGCAATCCCTTCATTTTCATACTGGCGACCAACCATAAAGCCCGTAATGTTTTGTAGGAATAACAATGGAATATTGCGCTGTGTGCATAGCTCAATAAAGTGCGCACCTTTTTGTGCAGACTCGGAAAATAAAATCCCGTTATTGGCAATAATGCCGACTGGTATACCATAAAGCGAAGCAAAACCAGTAATGAGGGTTGAGCCAAAACGTGCTTTAAACTCATCAAAACGAGAGCCATCTACAATGCGTGCAATGACTTCACGCACATCGAAAGGTTTACGCGCATCACTTGGAACTACACCATAGAGTTCCGATGCATCAAACAGAGGCTCATCAATTTGCTTGTTTAAATCATTTGGCTTTTTATTTAAGTTAGCAACAATGTTTCGTGCAATCGCAATTGCATGTTCATCATTTTCAGCTAAATGATCAGCCACACCTGAAAGACGTGTGTGAACATCACCACCACCTAAATCTTCACTACTCACCACTTCGCCAGTTGCAGCTTTTACAAGAGGAGGGCCACCTAGGAAAATCGTACCTTGATTACGTACAATAATCGTTTCATCAGACATGGCAGGTACATACGCACCGCCAGCGGTACAGCTTCCCATTACCACAGCGATTTGGGCAATACCTAGACTCGACATGCGTGCCTGATTATAGAAAATACGCCCGAAATGATCTCGGTCTGGGAAGACTTCATCTTGCATTGGTAAATAGGCACCGCCTGAGTCCACCAAATAAATACAAGGCAAGTGATTTTGTTCTGCAATTTCTTGTGCGCGTAAATGCTTTTTAACCGTAAGTGGGTAATATGTTCCACCTTTAACCGTTGCATCATTGGCAACAATCATGCAAGTTGCGCCGTTGACCTGACCAATACCCGCAATCACACCCGCAGCAGGAACATCATCTTCATAAACGTTGTACGCTGCCAATTGACCAATTTCTAAAAATGCCGTGCCGACATCAATCAGTTGATCAATACGTTCACGGGGTAAAAGTTTACCTCGAGCCAAATGTTTTTGACGGGCATTTTCACCGCCGCCTAAAGCAATACGCTGGGCAACTTGTTTTAGATCTGTGACCAATGTTTGCATGGCTTGCTGGTTTGTTTTGAAGTCTTCACTTCGAACATTAATCTTGCTTTGTAATTGGTTCATAAGATGCGTCCTTATTTATAATTATTATTTGGTTTCATTGAAAAGTTCGCGGCCAATCAGCATGCGGCGAATTTCAGAAGTTCCCGCACCAATTTCATAAAGTTTTGCGTCGCGCCATAAACGGCCAGCAGGGAATTCATTGATATAACCATTACCGCCTAAAGTCTGGATTGCTTCACCAGCCATCCATGTTGCTTTTTCGGCAGAATATAAAATGGCACTTGCGGCATCTTTACGTAGGCTGCGGTCATGATCCGCTTTGTCGCAGGCAGCACCAACAGCGTAGACGAGGGCTTTACATGCCAACCAAGTTGAATACATATCTGCAAGTTTGCCTTGCATAAGCTGGAACTCACCTAAAGCTTGGCCAAACTGTTCGCGTTGATGCAAGTATGGGATTACGACATCTAAACAAGCATCCATAATGCCTAAAGGTCCGGCACTTAAAACGGCACGTTCATAGTCCAAACCACTCATCAGTACTTTTGTACCGTTACCAACACCACCGAGTACGTTTTCAGCAGGGACTTCTACATTGTCAAAGAACAGTGGGTAAGTGTTAGAGCCACGCATGCCTAACTTGTCTAAATGATTACCGTGGCTGAAGCCTTTCATGTTTTTTTCAACTAGAAAAGCAGTCATGCCTTTTGCACCAGCTTTAGGGTCAGTTTTTGCATAAACCACCAACACATCGGCGTCACCGCCATTGGTGATCCACATTTTTGAACCGTTTAAAACAAAGTGATCACCTTTTTGCTCAGCACGTAATTTCATGCTGACCACATCAGAACCTGCATTTGGTTCAGACATCGCAAGGGCACCAACATATTCACCAGAAATCAATTTTGGTAAATATTTCTGTTTTTGCTGCTCGTTACCGTTACGGTTAATTTGGTTTACGCATAAATTAGAATGAGCACCGTAAGACAAACCAATGGCTGCCGAAGCACGAGAAATTTCTTGCATAGCAATAATATGAGCTAAATAACCCATATTGGCACCGCCATATTCTTCAGAAACCGTCATGCCTAAAAGGCCCATATCTCCGAACTTTTTCCAAAGATGTGCAGGGAATTTGTTGTCTTGATCAACTTGTTGAGCAATTGGTGCAATTTCCTTTGCACAAAAAGCGGCTACCGAATCTTGAAGCGCAATTAAAGTTTCATCTAGACCGAAATTCAAGCTGCGTAGGTTCATGATATTTTCATCCTATTGGTTATATTTGTTGTCCATAAAATATTTTGTGGGTATTTGATAAGTAACATACAATGATTTTTTGAAAAAGTGAATACAGATTCATAAAATGATTTACAATTCATTTTATTTGTTAGAGAATAAATTATGAGCTATAAACGATCATCTTTAATGCAAGAGCGGATGGAGCAAAATCGTAAATCGATTTTGAATTCAGCCAGAAAAATAATTTCAGAGGGAGGATTTAAAGACGCGCAAATACAAACCATTGCAGAGCAAGCGGGTGTATCTAGTGGACTGGTTTATCGCTACTTTGATAATAAAAGCCAAGTGCTGATTGAGGTTTTGTCCGAGGCTATTAATACAGAACTATTGGTGATTGATTCGATTACCGAAAGTGAGTTATCGGCAAAGCAGAAATTACACAAGGCGGTGGCAACCTTTGTAAAACGGGCACTGAATAGTCCTCAGCTTGCATATTCACTCATGTTTGAACCCGTCGATTCAACGGTTGAACATGAGCGTTTTCGTGTGAAGCAATTGATTAAACAAAGTATTAAAAAAATACTTGCGGATGGAAATGCAAGTGGTGAGTTTGTCTTGGATGATTTAAATACAGCAGCACTTTGTGTTGTCGGCGCCATGACCTATGTGGTGGTTGAACCCCTAGACCCAGCTCAAAATACAAAGTTCGATCATGCGCACAAAGACTATTTTTCAAAACAGATTGCTGACTTTTGTGTAGATGCTGTGCAGAAGAAATAGGGCATATAAAGAATAAACATTACAAAGTAGGCGGTTTGGAAAAGTAGTTGCAGTAACAACAATTAGATCAGGTATGAAGAGAATTAAAAGAATCAAGGAGAATGATTCAATGCAACAAGAACGGTTAAGCTACGCCTCGGGACCAAGCACACAGCCCTTATTGGGTATGACCATTGGTGAACAATTTGATCAGGCTTGTCGGCAATATGCTGAAAAGGAAGCAATCGTTAGTTTTCATCAAAACAGACGACTAACCTATAAAGCTTTACAGGATGAAGTAAATGCTTTTGCTTGTAGCCTTTTAAAATTGGGATTAAAAAAAGGAGATCGATTAGCCATCTGGTCACCTAACTGTGTGGAATGGACGGTAACCCAATTTGCAGCTTTTAAAGCAGGGATTATTTTAGTCAATCTAAATACAGCTTATAAAAGCCATGAACTTGAATATGTGTTGAATAAAGTCTCATGCAAAGGATTGATTATTGCTTCTCAATTCAAAACCACTGATTACCAAGAATTACTGACAAAAATTGCCCCTGAATTAATTAACAGTTCAGATAAAGTCCTCAGTTCAGCGCGACTGCCACATTTAAAATTTGTCATTAAAATCGATGACCAGCAACATACGGGCATTCATCGTTTTAGTGATTTAGTTACTACACCAACTTCTGAACAGCTAGAACAATTAAAACAATTAGCGAAGCAACATCAGTTTGATGAAACGATTAATATCCAATTTACTTCAGGTACAACAGGCAACCCTAAAGGGACCATGTTGACCCACCATAATATTTTAAATAACGGTTATTTCGTGGGTGAAGGGATACGTTTAACCCCTCAAGATAAAGTTTGTATTTCCGTGCCGTTGTTTCATTGTTTCGGCATGGTCATGGGGAATTTAGCATGTGTGACACATGGTTCAACGATGGTCTATCCGTCGGCGGTATTTAATCCTTTAGAAACTTTAAAAGCGATTCATCAAGAACGTTGTACGGCGGCTTATGGCGTGCCAACCATGTTTATTGCCACCTTAGAACATGAGCAGTTTAATGAGTTTGACCTGTCGAGTTTAAGAACAGGAATCATGGCAGGCAGTCCTTGCCCACGTGAAATTATGCAGCGGGTTATAGACCGTATGCATATGTCTGAAATCACGATTTGTTATGGCATGACTGAAACCTCACCAGTCAGTGTACAAAGTTCGGTAAATGATTCGATTGATAAACGTGTGAGTACAGTTGGACATGTTCATCCGCATGTTGAAATTAAAATTGTCGATTTAGAAGGACAGATTGTTCCGCAAGGCACTTTAGGCGAGCTATGCGTTCGTGCTTACTCAGTGATGGCGGGCTATTGGGGCGAAGAAGAAAAGACCAAAGAGGTCATTGATTCAGCTGGCTGGATGCATACGGGTGATATTGCCGAAATGGACCAAGACGGTTTTATTAAAATTAAAGGCCGTATTAAAGATGTCGTGATTCGTGGTGGGGAAAATCTCTTTCCTAAAGAAATTGAAGACTTTTTATATACCCATCCCGATGTGAGCGATGTACAGGTGATAGGCTTGCCAGATGCGAGATATGGCGAGGAACTCTGTGCTTGTATTATTTTGCATGAACATCATCAAATTGATGAAAATAGCATTCGTCAATTCTGTAAAGAGCATATTTCCCATAATAAAGTGCCACGCTATGTTCGATTTTTTAATGAGTTTCCAATGACTGCTTCTGGGAAAGCCCAAAAGTTTAAGTTACAAGAGATTATGCGTGCTGAGCTTAATTTAACAGGAAATGTCTTTGACTAAATAAAGTCAAAAGCCCGGTCAAAGTGCAGCAAACTATAAATTGAAAGGCAGTTTGAAAAGAGGATAAAACAAAATGGCAAAAGACTTTAATAGCCCAAAAGTAGTCGATGGATATGATGAACATATCCGTAAATTAATTCCGGGTTATGAAGCGATCCATCAACAGGTGGATGCCATTTTGCAATCAGTGTTGAAACCGAATGCTCATATTTTAATTGTGGGATGTGGCACGGGTTATGAACTCGAATATTTACTTAAAAGACATCCGAACTGGAAATTTACAGCAGTTGACCCATCTTTAACGATGCTTCAAAAAGCCCAAGAACAGGTTGAACTTTTAGGTAAATCTTCACAAGTGACTTTTGTACATGGGGAAACTTCAGCTTTGCCTCTTGAAAATTGCTTTGATGCAGCACTGTCTATTCTTGTGGCTCATTTTATTGCAGATGACATAAAACCTGCGTTCTTTAAAGATATTTATAATCGCTTAAAAGAAAACGCGATTTTGCTTACCTATGACTTAATGACGTGTATAAACCCACAGCAACTTCAAGCTTTATCTTATTTATGCTTGGCACAAGGTTTAACAGAAGAACAATGTCAAAAAATGCTAGAGCGTATGGCGGAGGACTTTTTTAGCCTAACCACTGAGGGATATATAAAACTTTTGGAAAAAACTGGCTTTGAAAGTGTACAGCCTTATACGCAAATTTTGACATATCAGGGTTTTATTGCAAAAAAATAATACTATTGGGGGATATAAATAAGGGTTTAAAACCGAATATCCTCAACGTGGAAGAGAATATAAAAATGAAAAATTAAAGGGTTGCTTTTACTGCTTTAGGGAGGATGGGTCTAAAAAATATGAGGGAACGTCTTTCTTGTGAAAGAAAGGCAAATTTTCAAGGATCTATTTTAGATAGGTACATAACAAAAAGGATGTCGAGATCTTTAAGTCGGTTTAAAGGTCTAAAGGAAAATTTCATGATGAAAGTTTTAAATACAACGGTTCAAAAAAGCCTATTGGCAGTTTCTGTGTCTTTACTTATGCCTTCTGCTTTTGCGGGTCAAGTAAACCCTGAAATAGAGCAACTTCGCCAAGAAGTAAATGAGCTAAGGGCAATGCTACAGGCAGATATACAAACTCAAAAATCTTTAACCCAAGAAAAAGTAGAACACGTCACTCCTGTCGTTACCCAAGCTTCACAACCTATACAACAAGTATTAACTAAATCTGGTACAGAATTTAACCTATACGGATATATACGGGCAGATGCTTCTTATCAAATTAAGGGAGCATCTACAATGTATAACAATATTAGTGGGGTTCCACTTGAACATACGCCAGAAGAATCTGCTCAAAAGGACCAATTGCACAGTACGGTCTATGTGACGCGGTTTGGTTTAAATTTTAAAACACCAACAACCGCTGGGGATGTGGGTGGAAAACTGGAAATGGATTTCTTTGGGGCCGCCACTCGTGATCAGTTTCGTATACGCCATGCTTATTTAACTTTTGATAAATGGTTGATTGGTCAAACTTGGTCGACATTTATTGCACCTGAGTATTACCCAGAAACAATTGATGCAGGAACATTTGTAGGTAGTGCTTTACTTAGATCGCCAATGGTTCGCTATAGCGATAATTTAACGGCAAATACAAGTTTTGCAGTATCAGTTGAAGACCCGAAATATACAGCGGCAACAGATCCAGATAACAAAATGCGTTTACCAGCTTTGGTGGGGCGCTTAAATCATAAATTTGTCAACGGTTCGATGCTTTCAGGCCGTAGCTTTGTCGCAGAAAAAAGAACCAATAATGACAGTGAGTGGGCGTGGGGGGTAGGTTTCGGCGGTAAATACCAAATCACACCAGATACTTTACTTAAAGCCGATTATTACCATGTCAAAGGAGATGGGCGTTTCCTGCTGTGGAGTAATAGCGGCTATGCAATAGATGATCAAAATAATATGCATAGCAATGAGTTTGACACCGTTTCTTTGGGTATTACTCATCAATTTACGCCAAAAATTCGTTCAACTTTAGCTTATGGCTATATGAAAGCCAAAGATGACAACCGTTTTGCCAAATTACAACGTAATAGCATCACTCAAAACAAAGAGCTTTGGCAGGGCTGGGTAAATGTACTTTATAACCCTTACAAGCCAATTACGTTGGGCGTCGAATATGTGTATGGCGAACGAGAAACTTTTGATGGACGTAACGGGATTGATAACCGCTTCAATATGATGGCGACTTATGACTTTTAATTTACTCAACAAAACCTTGAATAATCTGTTTTTTCTTTAGGGTGAAATATGTCGTTTTAAAAAAAATTGAATATGAATTTATCTCACAGAGGAGGTGGGTAAATGACAACTTCTAAATTAAATGTAAATGAAATTATTGATCAGGCCAAGTTTAGATCGTATCACTGGAGTATTTTACTTTGGTGCTTATTAATTATTATTTTTGATGGGTATGATCTGGTTATTTATGGAGTAGTGCTGCCTTTGCTGATGCAAGAGTGGTCGTTGACGGCTGTGCAGGCGGGAATGTTAGCAAGTACGGCTCTGTGTGGAATGATGTTTGGGGCAATGTTCTTTGGAACTTTGGCAGACAAAATAGGCCGTAAAAATGTGATTTTAATTTGTATCACTCTTTTTAGCGGGTTCACTTTTTTAGGTGCTTTTGCATCAAGTCCACTTGAGTTTGGGGTACTTCGGTTCTTGGCGGGGCTAGGCATTGGTGGGGTCATGCCAAATTTAGTTGCTTTGACCTCGGAATATGCACCTAAACGCATACGCAGTACTCTAGTAGGGAGTATGTTTAGTGGTTATGCGATTGGGGGAATTCTTTCAGCCTTAATTGGTAGTTATTTGGTTGAAAGTCAGGGATGGCAAATTATGTTTTTAATTGCTGGTATTCCACTATTTTTATTACCTGTAATCTGGAAGTTTTTACCCGAGTCTTTAACTTTTTTAGTTAAAACTGGAAAAACTGAACAGGCACAGCGCATTATTCAAAAAATTTCACCTGAGCAAACCATAACGAGCAATACGCAATTAGTGCTTAATGAAGATAATGTTCCAACAGGCAGTTCCGTAAAAGGATTATTTCAACAAGGCCGCGCATTTAATACACTCATGTTCTGGCTCGTGTTCTTCATGTGCTTACTCATGGTGTATGCCTTAAGCAGCTGGTTACCAAAACTCATGCTTGCAGCAGGGTATTCATTGGGCAAAAGTATTTTATTCTTGCTTGCCCTAAATGTTGGCGCAATGATCGGTTCAATTGGCGGCGGCATTTTGTCTGATAAATTTCATTTAAAACCTGTAATTATGGGAATGTTGCTGGCGGGTGTTTTTGCATTAATAGGTTTAGGCTTTAAGTCACCAGCCTATGTTTTATATGGTTTAGTCACTGTTGCAGGCGCCGCAACGATTGGCACCTCAATTCTGCTTTATAGCTACGTTGCACAATATTATCCATTGAGTGTGCGCTCTACTGGAATTGGCTGTGCTTCTGGTGTTGGTCGTATTGGGGCAATTGTTGGTCCAATCTTAACGGGCATGTTATTAGTATTAGAATTGCCACATAAGATGAATTTCGTGATGATCGCAATCCCTGCAATTTTGGCGCTTTTCGCTGTTATGGTTTTGCGACGACATGCTGTTGAAGAAAAAAATATTGCTCCAAAACTCTCTGCTGAACTAGAGGGTGGTTGATACATATTTATACAGGTAGGGAAACCATTCCTACCTGTATCTGGAAATTTTATTTGCTAAGCAGCTGGTTTAAATGAACCAGATTAGCCATTTGCTGGTTGCCACGATCATTTGGATGTAAATGATCACCAGAATCATAAATTGGATTCAATCGCTCAGGATGTTTTGAATCTTTTAAGCCTTGATCAAGATCCAGAACCCCATCAAATGTTTTACTGGTTCTAATCCAGTGATTGATTCGCTGACGTAATTCATCTTTATTAGGTTGGTAATAATTATCTAAAGGTGTATTGGGTAATGCGCCTGAAAAGGGAAGTAACGTCGCCCCAATCACTTGAATACCTTGCTCATGAGCTTCTTTTACAACACGTTTATAACCTTCAGTTAAGGCTTCAAAAGACGGTATTTGTTGTTTAGGTGCAAAAGCTGTACCGGGCCATGAAATATCATTAATACCCACCAGCACAATTAAAGTTTTAACACCTGAGTATTGAAACACTTCACTTTTTAAACGTTTTAAAGCACTGTCACCCATGCCATCGTTAAGTAACCGATTTCCTGAAATTCCACTATTAATGACAGCCACATGATGTGCTGATAAGCGTTTAGCTAAAAAATCAGTCCATCGAGCATTTGCATCTAGAGTCGCCGTTGCTCCATCGGTAATTGAGTCTCCAATAACTGCAACAACATGAGCTTTACGCTTCGGTTTTACTTCTACTGCCGACAATAATAACCTCGCCGTTGTTGCTTGAGCATTCGGAGGAACACTTAAGTTTGCTGTCTGGTTGCCAGTAATAATCCAACTGGTTTGTTTAGCATCCCAATGAAAAGTTTTAAAGGCCGTTGGTTTTTGAATATAGCTATTTACCATTAACTGGCTATGATCTGGCACAGAAAGATAAATTGGGTCACTAATCAGTTGTTTGCCAGGTAAAATTTGTGCTTTAAGCTTTCCAGAAAAATAAACAGGATAAGCACTCTTGGATTTTAGACTTTTTGAATTCACTAAACCTATGGTGGTTTTATCAATATAAAGCGGTTGTTCACCATATTGATTTGTGAAAACCAGTCTAACCGCTTCACCACCCAAACTAATTTGACTCACTTGTCTGATCGTTTGATTAGATATTTGCTCAGGAATATGAGTTGGGAAAACAAAATCTTTATTCCAGACTTTTTGGGGGCTAGCAGACCAACTGGTAATCCATTGGCTCTTTTGCACTTCTGCTTGAGTGACCGTAGAAAATAAAATGAAAGACAACAGGGTAGATTTATAAAGTTTCATCTCATGAATCCTTTAAAACGAATTAAAGTTATCTTGAAACAAATGAGTGGCTTGTTATAGCGGTCTAAGCGGAATAAGATTTGTGAATCAAATTCATAAATATATTCCGTTATGTCATATTTTGATATTAATCGATCTGGCGAGCTGGCAATTTTTATTCGTGTGGTCGAGTTAGGAAGCTTTTCTGCTGTAGCAAGAGCATGCGACATGACGCCGTCTGCTGTCAGTAAATTAATTGCTCGTTTAGAGAAAAGACTTGGGGTAAGGTTACTTAACCGTTCAACACGCCAGTTTCAACTCACCAGTGAAGGATGCCAGTTTTATGAGCAGGGTCTTCAAATACTCAGTGAGCTAGACGAGCTTGAACAATCGGTTACTGCCAATCACACACCTAAAGGACGAATAAGAATTCATACCAGTCTTTCATACTGGACGCATTTTTTATTACCTTGTATTTCTTTATTTAATCAGCGCTATCCGCAAATTGAATTAGAGGCTCATTTAAGTGATGAAGTCATTAATTTAGTTGAGCAAAGAATTGATGTTGCAATTCGGACAGGGCCATTAAAAAATTCAAATCTAGTGGCGCGTTCATTGGGGAGTACTCATAAACATTATGTATGTTCACCAACATATATTAAACAGTGCGGTTGCCCACAGCATCCAGATGAACTTTACGAACACCAACTTTTAGACGTAAGTTATCAACGCCAGAATAAAACATGGTTATTTAAAAAAGCTGATCAAGAAATCGCGCTTGTACCTACTCAGGTTTTAAGAGTAAATCACGGAGAAGCGATTTTGCAGTTAGCGCTTGCCGATGTTGGCATTGCACAGCTAAATGAATTTCAAATTCGAAAAGCGCTAGAACAAAAGCAGTTAATTAAAATTCTTGAAGACTGGAATATTCATGCTTCTGAAGAATTTCATGCTGTTTGGATCGGCCATGATAAATATGTTCCTAAACGTGTACGGGTCTTTTTAGATTTCTTGGTAGAGCATGCAAATATCAGTTAATTGGGTCTTTTCTTGCACTTAACTGACATTGGTGAATTGTTTCATTCATGGTTTCCACAAAGTTCATGTTCGCATCAATATTTTGTAAGCTTACTTTTGGTAGGTTTTCTACAAATTGTGGCGAATAATGTTCTTCTAAAGAGTTATAAATACAATTGCATTGTGAGAGCGCACGGCCTGACCACATACAATGGGTATTGAATTCGTTTTTACTAATAGGTCTGCAACCTAATAAACTTATTAATAGGGTGCACACTAAAACAATACGATATGAAAAAAACATCATTATTGCTCTTCGTTGGTTGTTGTTATCGTTAAGTTATGCTTATAGATATTCTCATCTTTAACTGGCGTTAAATCTTGAGATTTTTTCCGTGTAAAGATGAAATTGAGAATAGGTGAAAAGATGAGAGGAATTCTTTAAAAGTGTTTTAAGCTGAACGATAAGATAATGAAGTTTAAGAAAAATAAAATGATATAAAATAATAGTCATTAGAGACTCCTTGATAAAAGAAGTTACGCCCAATCACTGCTATTAATTATGGTGGTGAAACGAAAGAGGGTTAGCAGACTGGAGCCAAAGAATCCAGCACACCCGAGGGTGTCCCCCTTCCGTTCCACCGTAAAGGGGGCACACAGGGATTTCCACAAAAAAGTTAGACTTTTTCGTGTACTTTGGCTAATGGTCTGCTAAAACCAACTGGCAATGTAGGCCAGCACGCAAAGGATAGTATTCGCTATTGTTGGCGTCAAGCGTGTGAAATGACAATCGTATTAAAGTAGAGCGGTTAGGTAGTTGAATAATTAAAATTGGGTAAGTCAAAGATCACTTAAATTTAACTTACTCTAACCTTCTTAACTTTATATAAATATTTTTATAACTTCTTTTGAGTATATAAAATTAAATTTTTTATGGTTCAACCATTTCACCACTATAAAAAACTCTATTGGAATTACTTGTCAAACTTAAGGTCATTATTAAGTGGTCTTGATCTAATTCATTAAATTTAGAAACCTCTATTGTTCTTCCATTATCACACTCATATAAAGCATATACTGACAACTCCTTATCTATAAGTTTGGAGTATCTAGTTTCTCCTTCTAAGGGATTTTTAGTATAAGTACAAGTTCCAGAAGTATTTAATTCAGGTCTATTAGCATTTTTAAAATCCATATTAAAAGAGATTCCTTTTTCATCAATGAAATGGATATCTAATTTTAAGTGTGAAGGTCCTAAAGTTGTTAAATTAGGTGAGCTAAGATTTGTCGAATTACTTTCATTTAACTCCTCCCCTAATACTTTCGGTTGCTCTTCTTCAGATGAAATATCACTATCCTTCGTATAGGAAGCACTACTCTCAGCTTGATAATCAATATTATTTATAGGATCGTTAAATTTA
>NZ_JRVL01000153.1:0-5039 GCF_054823985.1 Acinetobacter sp. GN11
TTCAAACCGTACTGTCTAAACTGGTTCTATAAAAACGCAGGGCGAGATGAAACAATGCTTAATCAATAAAAGATAGGAAATTTTTGAGGCTTATTAATAAAAATGATCTGCTTTAAAACGAATTCCGCCTTCAATATAATCTTTTAAATATTTAGCGAGTAGTTTATGGTCTTTAACCTCTGTTGGCCAAAAATGCTCAAGACCAATATCACTGATCACATTTAAAATGATATTAAAAGTAAAAAGTACTTTAAGTGAAATCGCATTAGGGTCTGCATCAGGTAAAGCTTGCTGTAATAAATCTACGGCTTTATTGGCAATAGGTACTAAAGTTTTTGCAACAATAACGCGCCCTTCATCTCCGGCACTAATCGTTTTAGAGAAAAATTTGATGTAATGAATTCCATTATTCTGTAAAAGTATTTTTACCATGGGTTTCATTAGAGCATCTACAACATCAGAAACCTGTACATTATTAGATGGAATAGCATTTAATAACTCTAAACTATCAATAACATAAGGCTGCATGACATGATCTAATGCAGCCTCCACGAGTCCCCATTTTGACTTAAAGTGGTAATAAAGTGCTGATTTATTTGCAACTCCAGCAGTTTCATTAATTCTTTGTACCGATAGCGTTTCAATATTATTTTGTGAAAAAAGAATGATGGCTGCTTCTATCAATTTTTCTTTAGTTTGTTTACTCATTAGCTTCCACAGTACAAGTTAAAATTAATGGTGTTAACTTAAGAAAATATCCCCATTCTTAGGCATTAACCTTTAGAGAAAAAGAATAATCCATATAGATTAAATATCAAGTTGTTTTACTCTTAAATAAGCAAAAAATAGAAACTATTCTTACTAACTTTTGAGACCAGAAGTACTTATAAAATTAGTTTAACTTCTCATTGTAATTGATATTTTTCATAAATAAATCAACTGCGTACTCAACCCAAGAACTAATTTCACTGTCTGATATTAAGAAATTAGGATGAGTAAGACACTTAAGATGCGCATCACTTCTTAATAGCGATAAAAATATATTCGCCGCAATTTCCGAGGAAGAATTTAATTCTATCTCATCATTTTTAGCTGATTTTTCAAGATAACCCGCAATAATATTAGCAAGACGCTGTGGGCCAACTTGAAAGAATTTTTCAGATAGCTCTGGAAATCTGACTGCTTCTGCAATACAAACTCTAAAAAATGCCAATCCTGAATGCGACAATATAAAACGCAGATAGGTTTTTCCAATCTCGGTTAAAGCTGACCGTAAGTTCTCGGCTTTTGTCTCGACTAAAATAATTTGCTCTTGCATGTTCGTGCACTGGCGCTCAATGACCGCAGCGAACATCACTTCTTTATTCTTATAGCAGCCATACATGGTGGCTTTTGAAACACCCGCCTCTTTTTGGATCATATCTGTTGTTGTGCCACTAAAACCATGAGTCAGGAAAAATTTTGTTGCTGCATCCAGAATTTTTTGATCTTTTTCATTAGCTTTGGTTGAAACAGACATAATGACCTTATAACAATTTTAGCGACTTCGTTTGTAGTGTAACTCATCGAAAAGTTCAAAATCGAGAATTGACGTAAATTTAATTAAAGAGTAGAGTACCGATCGGTACAGTTAATTGCAATACCTGCTACCTACATAAATTTGTGTTTAAGATTTAAGGTAAAAGATGAATATACGCCCCCTCATCGGTTTGGCAGGTGCAATATTTGCTGCAATGACTGTTGAATTTAATAACCGCATCACGAGCATTACCTTAGTCGACATACGTGGTGCGATGGGAATTAGTGTCGACTCGGGTTATTGGGTCAATAGTATTTATGCCAGCGCCATGATTATTGGCATGATACTTTCCACCAGTTGGGCGGTCATTTTTTCTATGCGGAGAGTTCTTCTTTTTGCCATAGGACTTTGCCTCTTCTCTAGTGTTTTAATTCCTTTTAGTCCAAATATCGAAATATTTTATTTATTACGCGCCCTACAAGGTCTAGCTAATGGTTTAACCATTCCTTTGCTCATGGCCTGTGCGCTTAGATTTTTAGGGCCAGAAATCCGTTTGTGGGGCTTGGCCTGCTATGCATTAACTGCAACTTTCTTTCCCAACTTAAGTGCCGCACTTTCTGCCTTTTATTTAGATGTGGTTGGCTGGAAAATGATATTTTTCCAAACTATTCCTTTTTGTGCCTTAAGTGCTGCGTTGGTTTATTTTGGTATTCCCCAAGACCCTTTAAATTATTCAAGAATAAAGACTTACGATTGGACAGGTGCTATTTTAGCCATCATTAGCTTAGCCAGCCTGAGCACCATATTATTGCATGGCAACCATTTAGACTGGTTCCATTCTCAATTAATTTGTGTTTTAGCTTTAATTAGTGCAATAACTTTACCTTGGTTTTTCATACATGAATGGCGTTATCCATCACCATTAATTAAACCGCAAATGCTCGAAATCCGAAATTTTGCTTATGCTGTTTTTGCCCTCTTTTGCTTTGTCATTATTGGTATGTCCACCAGCACATTACCACTGAATTACCTTAGTGCTGTGCATGGCTATAAACCAACTCAGACCATGTGGATTGGCTTACAAATTGCGGCATTGCAATTTATCTATATTCCTATTGTTGTGAAGCTTTTAAATCAAGCTTGGGTGGATAGCCGATATGTGCACGGGTTTGGTTTACTTCTGGTTATCGCGGGTTGCCTAGGTGCAAGCCAACTTGATACCACATGGAATCAAGATCAGTTTTATTTTTGGCATGCAATCTCATGTTTTGGACAAACCTGTGTCGTGCTCTCGCTATTAATGATGGGTACAAACAGCGTTCATCCAACCATGGCAATTTATGCATCACCGATGATTAACACCCCGCGTGCTATTAGCGGTGTACTGGGTGTTTGTATTTTAGATTGGATTAATCGAGTGCGCGGTGAATACCATTCAACACGTCTGATTGAAAATACAGCCCAGCATGTTTTTCAAAATATTCAAGGCCCTGTCATTAATCCGCTTACACCACCTGTGCTTACTGCAAATGGCGCAGATCGTGTTTCAGGTGGTTTATCTGCCCTAAATTCTGCGATTCAAGCACAACAATCTGTTTTAGTTATTAGCGATCAATATCTCATCTTAGCTGGTCTTACCGCTATTTTGTTCATTGTGATGTTGATTTTGCCAGTTCGAACTTATCCGCCCCGTATTGCTCTCATTAAGTTAATGAATAGTCATAACTCAGGAAAATCTTTATGAGTACTCTCGAAGCCCAAGATACTATCCACACCGAACCACCTAAGTTAACAAAGGTGCAATATCTCAAAAAGCATTGGGTTATGGTTATTGCGTTCATTATTGTCTTAGCATCTATTTTGTGGGTTTTAAAACTTATATTTTTACCATCTTCGATTATTGAAACAGACGATGCGCGTGTGGATGTAGAGTACTCAACCATTGCTCCTAAAGTATCTGGCAATATTGAAGAAATTTATATTAAAGATCATCAGACCGTAAAAAAAGGCCAACTTTTAGCAAGGATTGATGCACGTGATTATCAAGCTGCTTTGGCTGAGGCTGAATCGAATTATGCAAAAGCACAAGCTGACGTGAGTGAAGCCATGCTGGCAGTTGATAGACAACCCACTGTTATTCGAGAAACTGAAGCACAGCTGAGAAAAGTAGAGGCTGGGATTAAACTCACAAAAGATAATACGGCACGTTATGAGCAACTACAGGCACTTGGGGCCGAGTCTAGATTAATTACACAGCAATCTAAGACTACTTTGACGGAACAATATGCTGACTTAGACAGCAGTAAAGAAAAAGTGATTGATGCACAGTATCAGCTCAACCAATACAAGATTCAGGTACAAGCCAAACAAGCTGCTCTTAAACAAGCACAAGCAGCACTTGATAAAACAAAACTGAATTTGAGTTATACAGAAGTTCGTGCACCTATTGATGGCATGATCGGTCAAAAGTCAGCTAACGTAGGTAACTTTGTGAGCGCTGGTAATCCATTAATGGTGGTTGTGCCTTTAGACCAAGTCTATGTAGAAGCAAACTTTCGTGAAATTGAGTTAAAACAAATAAAAATTGGACAACCTGTTAATGTCTATGTAGATGCTTATAATGTTGAGCTAAAAGGTGTGGTAGACAGCTTCTCTCCATCTACTGGCGCATTTTTCTCTCCGATCTCTGCGACCAATGCAACTGGTAACTTTACCAAGATTGTTCAGCGTCTACCTTTACGGATCAAGCTCGTTGAAAATCAAAAAGACGTTAAATTATTACGTCCTGGTTTATCGGTTTTAGTATCAATAGATACCAATAAATAGATAGTCTAGATTTCAAAATATGAGAGAAAAAGAGACCATTTACGGTCTCTTTTTTAATGATGAGTTTTAAAACTTTTTGGTGTAGTTTACAAACAGGCGATCTTCACCAAAATCATTGCCATGTTTTACGTTGTAATCAATACGAATATATTGGAGAGCGACGCCTTTTAAGAATGGCTGCTGAAATGCATAGTTTAAAATCACATTCGACTCGGTTTCGTGGTTTTTCTCACCACTGGCTGCTTTAAAGTCATGTCCATACACATATTTCACCATTGCATTTAAACCGGGTACATAGTCTTTAAAGTCATAGCCGTACATCACATGGTAAGACTTTTCGTCTTCTTTAAAGAAACCTGTTGCATTCCAGTTAATGAAATAGGTCTCTGGTAAAAAGCCATCTGGTAGAGGATAAGCCGACTCACCCATGATTTGTTGGTACCCCAAACCAAAGGTGTGGTTTTTTACTTTAAGAGTCTCTAGCACCCCAATATTTTGCGCATCAATATCAAAAGTATTGCCATCATCTTTTGCATTGAAGTATTTAAACTTAGACGTAAGCGCAAAATTAGGTTGCTTCCAATTATGCTCAAGCCCTACATAGTGTTTGTTGTAGAGGTCTTCTAAATTTCCAAAGTAGTATTCGCCCTTGAGTGACGGCGTGAATTGATAGCGCAGGTCAATGTAGTTAAGG
>NZ_JRVL01000154.1:0-3675 GCF_054823985.1 Acinetobacter sp. GN11
TAAAAATATTGGCATTTATTCTGCAATACCTTAGAGGATGAAGATCTAATCAGGTATTTATAATGACAAATCAAACATTTCAGTTATCACGTCGAAAATTTTTAACACAAAGTCTCACGGCGCTAGGTGGCGTCTCTTTATTGGGCAGTTTATCGGGCTGTGGCCCCTCTCCAGATAATAGTACCGAATCAAAAAGTGCCTCTTCAGCAACGCCTAAGCATGGAGGTGTTATACGCTTGGGGCTGATTGGAGGACAACAATCAGGCAGTCTAGATCCTCATCTTTCAGCATCGGGAAGTGGTATTACACGAGGTTTCGCTATTTATAATAAGTTATGGGAATGGGATGAAAATATGCTGCCCCGACTTGCTTTAGCGGAGTTTGCAGAACCTAATCATAATGCAAGTGAATGGACCATCCGTTTACGCAAAGGCTTAGAATTTCATCACGGTAAAACCATTACTGCTGATGATGTGATTTTTTCAGTTAAACGCCTAACAGACCCTAAACTCGCTTCACCATTTCGTAATCTGGTGCAGTGGATTGACCGAGATCGTATTCAAAAACTAGATGAATACACGGTTCGTATTCCTTTTATTAGTACGATTCCCGGCTTTGTTGCATTGCCCGAAACTTGGGTAAACTTTGGAGGAATTGTACCGACTGACTTCGACCCTATTCATAATCCAGTCGGAGCTGGTCCATATAAAGTCAAAGAGTTTATTCCGGGGCAACGTTCTGTTTTTACCCGTTTTAATAATTACTTTAAAGCAGACAAACCTTATGCAGATAGTTTTGAAGTGATTGATTTTAAAGATCAGGTCTCTCGATTAAATGCTTTATTGGCTGGGCAAATTGATGTAGCAAATGCGATTTCTCCCGAATATATTAAAATTTTGGAGCAAGCAAAACACATTCAAACCATACGCTCTGCGACCAATACGCATAATAGTTTTGACTTTAATACTCAACAAGCGCCGTTTAATGACCCTAGAGTGCGTCAGGCATTTCGTTTGATTGCAAACCGAGAAGAGTTGGTACAACGAGGCTTAAATGGACAAGGTCGAATCGCCAACGATCTTTATTCGCCGCAAGACCCTGCCTTTCTTAATTTGCCGCAGCGCCAACAAAATATTGCCGAGGCAAAAAATCTATTAACGCAAGCAGGTTTTAAAGATGGTTTGAGTGTAGAGCTTGTTACCCCAGTGAGTAGCGCTCAACCTGCATTAATTTTTGCCGAGCAAGCAAAACAAGCCAATGTGAATATTCGAGTTAAACAAGTGGATTTTGCAACGTTTAATGGCCCTGACCGCAGTAAGTGGCAGCTATCGAGTAATGCGACCAATGTCGGCACACCATATTTATCAACGGCCGTTGTTAACGATGCCCCAATTTCTACGACCAATCGTGTGAACTTTAAAGACCCGGAATATAGTGAGTTATTTTTTAAAGCGCTGGCAGAGCCTGATTTAGCCAAACGTAAAATCTATTTAGCGCAAGCACAAAAAATTCAACATGAACGTGGTGGAATGCTCATTTGGGGATTTAGCCATACGATTGATGCGGCAGCTAAAAATATTGGTGGTTTAGCTCCTGAACATACAATTTTTCCGACATGGCGTTTTGAAAAACTCTGGAAAGCTTAATACTCATCTGTAAACTCACCATAAAAAAAAGCTGCCGAAGCAGCTTTTTTTACGGAGGTATAATTATTTAGGCACGGTAATCACAGAAAGTTTATCTACGCCTACACGTTCAATACTTGCCAATAATTTTGCAACTGTTCCATAAGGTACGGTCTCATCAGCATTTAAGTTTAATGCTAGTTTAGGGTTACTGCTTTTACGTGACTTTATTTCTTGTTCAAAATTCGCAAGTGTCACCTTATCTTTATCAAGGAATATTTCACCTTGTGGATTTACACTAATCACCACAGCTTTGTTTTGATCTGTCGATTGAGTTGGAGCCGCTTTTGGTAAGTTCACTTTTACCGTATTTGTTAACAAAGGAGCTGTCACAATGAATACGATGAGTAAAACCAACATGACATCGACTAGCGGCGTAATATTAATTTCACTGACGACATCGTCTTCTTGAGAGGTAGAAATTGCCATTATGCAAACACTCCTTTCTCTTTCACTTCTTTAGTAGAATTATCTTTTAGCGCCGTATTACCAGTCGTACCCTTTTTTGCAGTTGGTAGTTGGAATCCTGCTTTTTGATTTAGACTCACGAAGTCCGTTGCAAAATCATCAAGATCTGCGCCAATTGTTTTTACTTTACGCACAAAGTAGTTATAGGCAAGTACCGCAGGTACAGCAACTGCAATACCAATACCCGTTGCAACCAGCGCCTCTCCAATTGGTCCAGCCACGACATCCATGCTTGCATTACCTGAATGAGCAATCGCTTGTAATGCATGGATAATCCCAAATACTGTACCGAACAGACCAATGAATGGGGCATTATTTCCAATAGAAGCCAGTAAAGCCGAACCTTTTTCTAATTGGCGGCGCTCAGTTAGAACTTGTTTACTTAAATGGCGTTCTAATAAGTCCTGACGGCTCCAACTGTTTTGTAAGTCTTGATGTGTCTTTTCATCTGCTTCAATTAAAGTCTGAAAACCAGTGTTAGCCACTCGTGCTGCTGGGCCTTCACCAAGTTCAGACTTAGTTACTGCATCTGATAAATTTTTTGCTTTCCAAAACTCTTCTACAAAAAGCTTACTTTGTTTTGTCGCTCGCTGCGTCTGGACCACTTTAACCACAATCAACACCCAAGTCACAATTGAGAAAGCAACTAATAACCAGATCGTGCCGTCATGAATCAATGAATTAATATCTGACATGAAAATATCCTCTTAATTTAAATTTTATTTCGGTAATTGATAATGAATTGGAACATCAACCCAGCCTTCTACAGGGGTTTTCCCTTTTAGCGCAGGTGAAAATTTCCATTGCTTTACTGTTCTTACGGCAGCACTGTCTAAAAGTTTCTTGCCACTACTTTGCTTGACACTGACTGTATCCGGGCTGCCATTTGCTAATACTTTGACCCGTAAAATGACTGAGCCTTCCCAACCACGTTCTAAAGCTTGTTCAGGGTATTCAGGTGCAGGGTTACTGAGATATCCGGCATAACCTTTGGCTTCAGTTACCGACAAGTTGTCATCTGAAGCTTTTACAGGCTCAGCAACTTTTTTAACCGGTTCTGCGACTACTTCTTTTGTGACCACTGGTTCTGCCACTTTTTGTGGGGTTGGCTCAGCTACTGTTTTTGCAACAGGCTTAGGTTGCTCCACATTTTTTTGAACAGGTTTTGGCTGTTCAACTTGTTTAGGAGTTGGCTTGGGTTTTTCCACCACAGGTGGAACTTTAGGTTTTTCAGTAATCGGTGGGATTTTGGGTTCAATCACTTTAGGTGGTTCAACCGGTTTTACGATTTCAATCACCAAAGGTTCGGGTTTATGAATGTCTAAAGCCGGTGTTGGTAATTGTTTTGCGATATACCAAATTCCAAGATGTGCTGAAGCAACGGCAATAATTGCAATCAGTACTTTATTCAACTTCTCCGGAGCAGGTTGAATGGCTTCTTGATCATGCCGTGCAAACGGATCTGCAATTTCAGTTGAGGCTCCAACTGTTGCATATTGCTCAAAGAGCAAAGCCCGCTTAT
>NZ_JRVL01000155.1:0-17243 GCF_054823985.1 Acinetobacter sp. GN11
AAAACTATTTTTATTAGATAAGCTTTTCTATAAGTTTGATAAATTCGATCTGGCAATCGAAAACCTTCAAATCCGTTGAATACAACCGCTTAAAACATGTTCATCACAGTCCATATATAATAAAAACCAATAAAAAAATCGGGCATCAACGCCCAATTTTTATGAAACAACTTTCAGTCTATTGCTTATTTTCTAAGTACATCATCAATACTTGGGTCTTTATCAAAAACTGATTTTGCATATGGGCAAAGTGGAATCACCTTTACGTCTTTTTCACGGACAAAAGCCACCAAGGCATCAAGTAATTGGCGACCTACACCTTGTCCACGATAATTTTCATTCACATCTGTAGCATCAATAATTAGCATGCTCTCGCCTGCCCATGTATAAGTCATTTCGCCTGCAACGGTTTCACCATCAAGTAAGCTAAAGCTGCCGTGTTTTGTATCATCTTTTTGTTGAATATTCACAATGAATTCCTCGTATTACGACTCATATTTATTTAGAAATGACTTTGTATAATCTTTATCTATAAGAACAAATCTAAGTGTAAAAAAATAGCCTGTTTTTAGCAGCGAGTCTGTATGCTTTTTAAAGACAATTCATGCATAAAACTCATAATTCTATTCGTAATTCTAGGCCTAATCCTTTCAAACCCTTGCTGATAAGCTCTGCAACCAGATTTGTTCGTTTCTTTTATGAACATTTAACGGTTTTAAAGTCGGAACTTTTATGTCTTCTTTTCATCAAATTGAGCAAGATACACATGAGAATAGCACACCAGCATGGGGTGCTGTATTTGTAATGTCACTATGCTGTGCAGTATTAATTGCCTCAGAATTCATGCCCGTAAGTTTACTCACACCAATCTCTTCAGATTTAAATATGAGTGAAGGCCAAGTCGGTCAGGCAATCGCAATTTCAGGCATTTTTGCTGTGGTAACCAGCTTAACTATTAGCCGTGTATTTAAGACATGGGATCGCCGTCATATCATGCTGTTACTTACCTTACTCATGATCGTTTCTGGCATGCTGATTACATTTGCTCACTCTGCTGCCTTATTCATGGTGGGTCGTGCAATTTTAGGTGTAGTGATTGGTGGTTTTTGGGCCATGTCAACTTCGATTGTGATGAGACTTGTACCTCCTTTAGCTGTACCCAAAGCACTCGGTCTATTAAATGGCGGCAATGCTCTAGCAACCACAATAGCCGCACCTTTAGGAAGTTTTCTAGGTTCAATCATTGGCTGGCGCGGTGCTTTTTTCTGTATCGTTCCTATCGCGATTATTGCGCTTGTATGGCAATTTAAAAGTATGCCCGCTCTTCCAGCAGTTATGTCTACTGAAAAGTCACAAAATCCATTTGGACTACTGAAACGTCCGATCGTGTTTTATGGCATGACAGGGATTTTATTGTTATTTATGGGACAATTTGCGCTATTTACCTACTTACGCCCATTTCTAGAAACCGTCAGTCATGTCGATGCGGCCATGTTATCCATTTTATTACTCATATTAGGTATCGCGGGTTTAGCTGGCACATTCGTGATTAGTTTTATTCTTCATCAACATGTCTATCGTTACCTCATCCTTATTCCTTTAATGATGGCAAGCATTGCTTATGCCTTCGTGCTTGGTGGTCAGTATTTGTGGTTGGTCGCAATATTAATGGGATTATGGGGATTCATTGGAACTTCAGCACCAGTCGCATGGAACACATGGCTTGCACAGACGTTGCATCAAGATACTGAGGTTGGTGGCGGTTTGATGGTGGCGATTATTCAATTTGCAATTACTTTAGGTGCAACTTTAGGCGGCTTGTTATATGACTCGCATGGCTATAGTGCTACGTTTTATATGAGCGCTATTGTGTTGTTATTGGGTGCTATCATTGCTTTTATTACATGGCGAAGTGCTACTCACGCAACACATCAATAACCAACCTTAGTGCAGGCGAAAGTTGTCTACGATGTGGATAGTACAGGTGGTATCCGGGAAACTGGATACTGTAATCTTCCAATACTTGCACAAGTTTGCCTTGATCGAGATCTTGTTGGATCAGTTCTTGCGGAATGTAAGCCAATCCAAATCCCGCTCTAACTGCCTCGACAATATCGTAGCTTTCATTAAATATCCATTGTCCTTGGATTTTGATTTTTGTTTCTTGTCCATCCTTCAAAAATTCCCATGCATACACACTGCCTTGGGTGGTTAAACGAAAGCCAATACATTGATGATTAACCAGATCTTTGGGGGTTGCAGGAATTCCATATTTCTCAAAATATTGTGGCGTTGCAATCACCGCCATGTTGACATCTGCGCTAATACGTACCGCAATCATGCCATCTGCTACACGACTTCCAAAGCGAACTCCTGCATCAAATCGCTCTGCAACAATATCCACCATACCGCTATTGGCAGCTAGCTCAACTTGCACATCAGGGTAGTCACCAGCAATCTTTTCAAGTTTTGGAATCAGCACTTCCCGTATCGCATGGCTACTGGCATTAATACGAACCGTACCAGCGGGTTGATCCCGAAATGATGTTAAAAGCGATAATTCATTATCAATCTGGTCAAAGCTGGCGCTAATAGTTTGCTTTAATCTTTCACCCGCGGCTGTCGGTGAAACGCTTCGTGTGGTTCGGGTCAGAAGTAGCATCCCTAAACGTTCTTCTAAACCGCGAATGGTATGGCTTAGCGCAGACTGCGAAATTCCCATTTTTCCTGCAGCCTTCGTAAAACTCCCTTCTCGAGCCACCATTAAAAAAGCATAAAGATCATTATAGTTTTCTTTGTTTATCATCTGCTTTTATCTCTTTTCACGGTTTAATTTAATTATAAATGATAAAACTATTTATGAATATTGCTCATAAGTCCATGTTTGTTTTTTAGGCTAATTATTATAAAGAAGATTCATTAAAATCGATATCAAGCTGTGAGCATCAAGATTTAGATGAGCTCAAGCATAAAAAGTGCCTGATTTTATTATTATCAAAAACTAATAAATTCAGCTCATACCTTTACGCTAGAAATTGAATAACTTCTATGCATTTAGCTGCTTTCTCTTAAAGAAATAAGGTTCTTCGATATGGCTACTCAGAAGTTTTTTCTAGCTTTACTCAGCATCTTTTTCTCGTTTTCAGCCATATCTATCTCTTATGCAACAAGGCCTACAGGCAACAATCAACAAAGGTTATCGATGATGAAAATCCGTATTGATATTGAGGGATCAAAGCAACCACTATTTGCAACATTACCCATGACACCGACTGTTCAAGATTTTGCCAAGCAGCTTCCGTTGACATTAAACCTTAAAGATTATGACTCTACTGAAAAAATAGCCGACCTACCCACCAAGCTAACTACACAGAATGCACCCAATGGCTATGCAGGAAAAGCTGGTGATCTTACCTATTACGCCCCTTGGGGTAATCTGGCTTTTTTCTATAAAGACTCAACTGTTGGGTACGCAAATGGTCTTATTTTGCTTGGGAAACTTGAGGCTATTCCCCAAGAGTTCAAGCAAAAACAACCCATCAAAATTTCAATTTCCCAAATGAAATAAGCATGAGCAAATTCACCCATTCAAATTATTTAAATTGAGGTATCCATGACTACATCTCCCTTCTTTAAAAAGCTTAAAACCCATACGGCAGCTGCAATTTGTGCAGCAACTATTGGATTATTTTCTTCAACTTCAGCTATGGCAGCAGACATGACTAACGGCGCGAATAATTTTTATCAAAGCCAGCAAGTGACTATTCAGAAAGTCACTTTTAAAAATCAATACAACATGGATATAGTCGGTAATCTGGTTATTCCCAAAAACTTAAATAAAAAACTAAAAGCCCCCGCTATTGTAATTGGTCACCCAATGGGAGCCGTGAAAGAACAAAGCTCTATGCTTTATGCACAGAAATTGGCTGAACAAGGTTTTGTAACATTGGCGATTGATCAATCATTTTGGGGTGAAAGCGCAGGCCAACCCAGAAATGTAGTTGCACCTGACATTTACGCAGAAGCATTTAGTGCGGCTGTAGATTATTTAGGAACACAATCCTTTATTAACCGTGAACGTATTGGCGTACTCGGCATTTGCGGAAGTGGAAGTTTCGTTATTAGCGCAGCAAAAATTGACCCTCGTATGAAGGCCATTGCCACTGTCAGCATGTATGATATGGGAGCTGCAAACCGTAATGGCTTACGTCACTCACAAACCTTAGAGCAAAGAAAGCAAATTATTGCTGAAGCGGCTGCGCAACGTTATGTCGAGTTCACAGGCGGTGAAACAAAATATACCAGCGGGACTACGCATGAGTTAACGGCAGATACACACCCTATTCAACGTGAATTTTATGACTTTTATCGCACTCCACGCGGAGAATATACGCCGAAAAGTTCATCAAAAGACCTCACAACGCATCCGACACTGACAAGTAATGTCAAATTTTTAAACTTCTACCCATTTAACGATATCGAAACCATCTCACCACGTCCGATGTTGTTTATTACAGGTGATCAGGCCCATTCAAAAGAGTTTAGTGAGGAAGCTTATAAACTCGCAGGCCAACCTAAAGAGCTTTACTACGTTAAAGGCGCTGGACATGTTGATTTATACGATCGGGTCGATCTCATTCCATTTGATAAATTAACCAGTTTCTTTAAACAAAACTTGAAATAAGAGGCATGATAGAGGCTCAACACGGGCCTCTATTTATTTAATGAAACTCTTGCACCAGACTATTAATATGCGCCACAGCCGCTGTTCGATTTTCAACGCAAAGTTTTTCAAAAACATGTTCTAAATGTTTGTTCACCGTCCGCGGGCTCAGCTCCAAAATTTCCGCAATATCTTTATTGGTTTTCCCTAACAATAACCAGTGCATGACTTCTGCTTCACGCTGAGTCAACTGTGGGCAATATTTTAAGATATCAGCGACGTCTAATGCAGGCGTAGAAGTCTTGATCTGTATAAGATAATTTTTCGCCACACTTGTGCCAGATTGCCACGGCGTTAATAGTAATAGCTGTAATTGCTGAGATGGCATTGAATAAGAACAACTGGTTAATTTTTTAGGGTCTTTTTCATGTTCTAAGTCTGAAAACCAAGCTTTTAAACCTGCCTCAAAACCATCAATTTCAGGCAAATATTGATTCAATAAATCACTGGCTTTTTGGGTTTTCCAAACAATTTTTCCTTGAACATCTAGAGCAAGAATGGCAGTTTCAGTTGCATCAATCACTTGTTTTTGTTGCTGCAATAGTTTGGCATGTGCCAAATGCGTTTTTACTCTTGCCAGTACTTCTTCAATATTCAGTGGCTTGGTTACATAGTCCACCCCACCGACCTGAAAACCACGCACAATATGCTCTGTCTCCGACAAACCTGTCATAAAAATGACAGGAATAAACTGAGTAATTGGACTCGCTTTAAGCTGTATACAACTTTCAAAACCGTCCATATGTGGCATATTGCCATCGAGCAAAATCATATCCGGTAAGCATCGGTGTGCAATTTCAATTGCACTTAATCCATCTGTCGTAACAAGTACACGATACCCAGCCTGATCCAGACTTTCATGCAACAAGCCCAAATTTTCCGGTACATCATCCACAATCAGAATAACAGCCTGCTCAGTTGTTGAAGCTTGCTGAAAAGAAACATGTTGCGTACTCATTGCTTATCCTGAATTAATCGTTGGGCGTGTTTTAAATCAAACTTTTGAATAGCCAGTTCAAGCTGTTCCCATAACTCGTCATGCTCCGGAAAATTTTGACGACAATGTGTTAAAGCATGTTGAATACCTCGAATATAGCCTTGTGCAATCAATTCATCTAGTTGCTGCAAGGCTTGAGTTAAATCTTGTGCGCCATTGTTTTCTGGTTGTCTTGTTGGTGTATAAACAGTGACTTTTTCTTGCTTATACGTCTTTATATGAAGTGCTTGAACCTCATTATTTTCTTCGGTTAATGTTGACCTAGAATCAGCCCACACCAGCCCTAACTTATCTCCAATTTTACTGAGCAACAAATTGAGATCGATTGGTTTTAGCATAAAGTCTTCACTTAACACCGCATCTTGTGGATTGACCTCACGCTCACCTGCATTGGCCGAAATAATTAAGATCGGTACATTGGTAATATTATTTTGGCGTAATAATCGCGCGGTTTCCCATCCACCCATCAAAGGCATATTCAAATCCATTAAAATCAGGTTAGGCTGAAAAATGGGTACACGTCTTAAACAATCAATACCCGACTCGGCTTCTTCAATAATAAAACCCAAAGGTTTTAGAAAATTGGCGACTAAACCTCGATCTACTGCTTCATTATCAACAACTAAAATTCGTTTTCGCTCACCTTGATAGCCCGTAATCTGGTTGGAATAAACATTAGAAATTGGATGAACCACCTCTTTTGAAGGCAAATAAAACTTAATTTTAAACTGTGAACCTTGATTGAGTTGGCTACTCACAGATAGCTGCCCACCAAGTAAATCGACCAATAATTTTACAATCGGTAGTCCGAGCCCTGTTCCGGTAAATCCACCCTGAACCACATTACTGCCTCGTTCAAACGGATTAAATATTCGCTCTAAATCAGCTTCTGCAATGCCACAACCTGTATCTCTAATTTCAAAATAGGCCGTTTGAAAACGGTACTCGACTTTCAAAGTAATTGTGCCGCTCGTCGTAAACTTTAAAGCATTGCCCAATAAATTAATGAGTACCTGTTCTAAGCGCTTTTTGTCAGTACGGACGTAGTGCGGTAGGTTCTCTCCAATTTCATAAATAAACTGTAAATTCTTCTGTTCAAACTGAGGCTGAAACATTTGAATAATTTGTTCTATGAAATTTGGGAAATGAACATCCACCACATTTAAAGAAATTTTGCCTGTCTCAATTCGTGCTAAATCCAGTAAGCCATCAATCAGTGAAGTCAGATGCTGCCCACTACGGCTAATCACCCCGAGCGCCATTTTGCCCTGTTCCGAAAGTTGCTCTTGTTTTTGAAGCAATTGGCTATAGCCCAAAATACTATTTAGAGGTGTTCTTAGTTCGTGGCTAATGCCAATGACATAACGGCTTTTTGCATCATTTGCCCGTTCTGCTGAAATTCTGGCATCTTGCAGGTCTTTTGAAGTGACTTCATGGGCAGCAATTTCATCAAACAATAATGCTGTTTGTTGATGTGTCTCAATTTCGGCATTACGACGGCTTTCATCGTTTAACACTAACCACCATGCAGCAACACTCATTAATAAAAATAAAATGGTGTAAATTTTAACAAATAGCGTAAATAACTGAGGAACGGCTGCCGCATTTACCGTTTCTAAATAGGTTTTTTCTTGGATATAAACCAGACTCAAGCTCACTGCCAAAACAATAGACAGCCCTAGAGTTAGTAATAAATATAAACTGACCCTGCTATTTAAACGGCTGGCCCAACGTTCAGGTAAATAGTACCAAATGGCTTTTTTAAGTTGTACTGACCAACGTGCATCGGGTTTACATAAATCGTGACAGCGTGCTTCAAGTGAACAGCATAGAGAGCAAATCGTACCGTTATAGGCTGGGCAGCCTGCCATATCAGCAAGCTCATAGTCCCGTTCACACACGACACAGTTTGCAACCGACGTCGCCTGAATTTTTTCAGGCTGGCGTGCAATGTAATATTTGCCTTTGGTTAAGTAAGCAATAACAGGAACACATAACACCGCACTCCCCAAAGCAATAAAACTTGCTAAACCTTTGGCCATCAATCCGAAAAAGCCCAAATAGCTCAGCATCGATAGCACTGAAGCAATCAGTAAAGCACCCACACCTACGGGGTTAATGTCATATAAATAAGCACGGCGGAATTCAATTCCCTTTGGGCTTAAACCTAAAGGTTTACAGATAATTAAATCGGCAACAACGGCACCAATCCATGCCAAAGCAATATTGCTATATAAGCCCAAAATGCGTTCAACCGCATGGCTGATCCCCATTTCCATCAAAACAATGGCGATAAAAACGTTAAAAAGAAGCCAGACAATTCGCCCCGGATGGCTATGAGTCAAGCGGGCAAAAAAGTTTGACCATGCCAATGAGCCAGCGTAGGCATTGGTCATATTAATTTTAATTTGTGCCAAGCAAACCAGTGCTAGAGTCAAGATTAAAGCAAGCTGAGGGTTTGGAATAAACTGTTGATAGGCAACCCAATACAGATAAGTCGGATTGTCTAGTTCAGAGACAGGAATGAACAGCTGAAAAGCTAACACCATCAGCAACATGCCCATCAAAACTTTTAGAAAACCAAAAATAATCCAAGATGGCCCACCTAAGAAAACAGCAAAACGCCACGCAGTTCTATTTTTTTCTTGTTGTGGCAAAAAGCGTAGATAGTCGGCCTGCTCACCAATTTGGATCACAAATGAAAAAATAAGAGTGCACGCCGCACCAAAGTAATACAGGTTAAAGTCTGTCGAGTTTGAAACCGCACCAACAAAATGCAGGCTACTACTTAAAATTTGTGGCTGCTTCCAAAGTACAAAAAACCACGGTAATAACAGCAATAAGAGCCAGATTGGCTGAGTGACTGCCTGAACTTTGTTAATAAAACCAATGCCTTTGACAACTAAAGGCAAAATCACTAAGGCAGAAATTAAGTAACCAATAACTTGTGGAATACCTAAAGCCAGCTCAAGTGCCATCGCCATAATTGCGGCTTCAAACGCAAGCAAAATAAAGGTAAAGCTGGCATAAATTAGAGATGTAATGGTCGAGCCAATGTAGCCAAAACCTGCACCACGAGTAAGCAAATCAACGTCTACATTATATTTTGCAGCGTAGTAACTAATCGGCCAACTGGTTAAAAATATGATGGTACATACGACAATTGCTGCCCAGACTGCATTGCTAAAGCCATACTGCCAAAGCATGGTCGCCCCAATGGCTTCCATCGCCAGAAAACTAACAGTCGAAATTGCGGTATTAGTAACGGTCCAAGGTGACCATTTTCTTACTGAGGTGGGTGCATAGCGGAGCGCATAATCTTCGATACTTTCATCTGCCACCCAAATATTATATTCACGGCGTGTTTTGATCACACGTTGTGGCGCTTGTTGGGGGCGTGAAGAATCTGGCATAACACTCATGTTTTGGATGGGGCTGCATTAAACCCAGCAATCCTTATGCCAAAAGTCATTTATCATGGCGATTTTTTCTAATACGCACATATACGCAAAATAACGTATTTTCAATTTTTCCCAAAAATCACACACTCAAAACCATCGAAAAACAATGATCAATATTTGTGTTGATTGACCGAAAATGATTGGGAGATTGATGTTATGAGTGTATCTGAACATCCAAATCTGGACACTGTGCAAGGTACAGATTCACAAAAAGCAGTGAATGAAACCTTAGAAGATTATACTTTACGTTATGCTCCACACAGCTTTCGGCGCTGGAGTCCCAAAGTTGTGGCTATTACTGCACTTGGTGGTATTGCCTATCTTGCTGACTTTTCTATTGGTGCCAGTATTGGTATGTCTTACGGAACAACCAATGCTGTTTTCTCCATTTTATTTGCAGCGATTATTATCTTCTTAACTGGCATTCCTTTAGCCTATTACGCAGCGCGCTACAACATTGATCTTGACTTGATTACTCGTGGCGCAGGTTTCGGTTATATCGGTTCGGTTCTTACCAGTATCATTTTCGCCAGTTTCACATTTATTTTCTTTGCCCTTGAAGGTTCAATCATGGCGCAAGGGTTATTGCTTGGTTTAGGCATTCCGCTTTGGGCTGGCTATCTCATCTCAACCATTATGGTCATACCGCTGGTGATTTACGGTATGAAAGCCTTGAGTAAATTACAAGTTTGGACTACCCCACTTTGGCTTATTCTGATGATTGGTCCTGTGGCCTACCTGATTTATCAAGAACCTACTTTAGTCAGTCAATTTGCTACTTTTACAGGTAAAGAAGGTTTTGAAACCGTAGACATGGCCGCAATCATGTTAGGTGCTGGTATATGTTTATCGCTCATCATGCAAATTGGTGAGCAAATTGATTACTTACGTTTCATGCCTGCTAAAACAAAAGAAAATAGCAAAGCATGGTGGGCAGCGGTTATTTCAGCGGGTCCGGGTTGGGTGATTTTAGGCGCAATTAAACAAATTATTGGGGCATTTTTAGGTTTCTATTTACTCACTAAAATACCGGGCGTAAACAGCACTGAACCTGTTCAACAGTTTAATGCGGCGTTTCATGACATGCTTCCGGGCTGGGCAGCTTTAACACTCGCAGTGATTTTGGTGGTTATTTCTCAAATTAAAATTAACGTCACCAATGCTTACTCTGGCTCTCTTGCTTGGACAAGTGCCTACACTCGTATGAGTAAACATTATCCGGGCCGTATTGTCTTTGTGATCGTGAACTTGGCAATTGCGCTTGCTTTAATGGAAGGCAACATGTTTGCGGTACTGGGTAAAATCTTAGGATTCTATTCAAACTTTGCGATTGCTTGGGTTGTGGTTGTTGCAACAGACATTTCAATCAACAAATATGTTTTAAAACTTTCACCAAAAGAACCAGAATATCGCCGTGACATGCTCTACAACGTAAACCCTGTCGGCATGGTTGCCTTCCTTGTATCAGCAGGCTTATCGATTGCAGCATTCTTTGGATTATTTGGTAGCTTCTTAGCTCCTTACTCACCACTCATCGCGCTTATACTTGCCTTTGTATTAACACCAATCATGGGTTTATTAACCAAAGGAAAATACTACATCAAGTCACACGATGATGGCATTAAAGAACCACGTTACGATGCTGAAGGTACACCTGTAGCAACCGTCTATCACTGCCGCGTATGTGAACAAGGTTACGAGCGCCCAGATATTATGTACTCTCACAAACATAACGGCACGATCTGTTCTTTGTGTAAAACACTCGACGCTTAAATACTATTAAAACTAAAAAAAGAAGCTTTAAAGCTTCTTTTTTTACGCCTGATGATTCTTAGCCAATCGGAAATAAACGTTCAGGGACTACGTCTTTCATCACAATGGTTGAGATGAGCCGTTGCACGCTTGGTATCGCAGATAATTTTTCATCATACAACCGTTGAAAAGCAGGTAAATCTTTAGCGACAACATGCAGTAAATAATCTGGCTCACCAAACAAACGCTGCGCCTGAATAATTTGCGGGATGTCTATCACGGCATTTTCAAACTTCTCAACTGCCTGTTTATCACCTTCTCTAAGCGTAATAAAAACAATCGCTGAAAATTCAAATCCGACTAAATTGGGGTCGAGTTCTGCCCGATAACCTTTGATGGCTCCCGACTCTTCTAAAGCCTTCACTCGTCTATGACAAGGTGAAATGCTCAAACCTACTTTTTCTGCCAATTCAGTAATAGATAATCGGCCATTTAATTGCAATTCAGCAAGAATCTTTTTATCTGTGCGATCCATTTAGAAAAATTTACCCCAAATGAGTGTTATATGAGCAAACATTTAAAAGCACATTCTAAATATATGGGCATATTATTTTCAACAAGCTCGAATAAATAGTTTTTTTTGCTAAAGCACGAGCGGAACCTTTAGAAAATAGTTTGCCGAGATAAGCATATGGCTTTTAACATTTTTATTGCATTTTGGAGTGTCTCCATTCTTTTTATTATTACTCCAGGGGCAGACTGGGCCTATGCCATTTCAGCAGGGATTAAAGGCAAAGTCGTCGTACCCGCTGTTGCAGGTATGCTATTTGGTCACTTTATTACCATTTTACTGGTAGCAGCAGGTGTTGGCTTACTGGTTGCAAATAACCCGACTGCGCTCATGATCCTAACAATTTCGGGTTCTCTTTATTTGTTATGGATGGGAGTAAATTTACTCATTACCCCTCCTACTCCGAATCAGTCCGAATCTGAAAAAGCTCACTCACGATTGAAATGGGCAACCAAAGGCGTTTACGTGAGTGGGTTAAACCCAAAAGTTTTTTTGCTCTTTTTAGCTTTACTTCCTCAATTTATTGACACCACAGCTTCATGGTCAGTGACGACACAAATTCTTGCCTTCGGTGTTGTTCACATGATTAGCTGCGCGATTATTTACTTAATGGTGGGTTATGGCTCAGAGGCCATTCTTAAAACCAGACCACAAGCAGCACAATTAGTCGGCCGTTTTTCGGGTGGTTTGATGATCGTTATTGCGACATGCTTACTGATTGGGCAAATTTAAAAATCATTTCACTTCAAGTTACTGGTTCACTTTTCTGGCCCGTAACTTGAAGAATAAACATAGAAATAAAGTTATCTCATGCGTTTCAGGTTATAAGTCACGACTCCCCAAATTACTAACTCTTGCCCTTCTTCAATATAAATATTTTGGTAATCGGAGTTTTCAGCTTTTAACCAGATTTTTGGTGGATGGTAATTATTATCAATGATTAAGCGTTTAACGGTGAAATCGTTATCAATCAACGCAATCACAATATCGCCAGATTTAGCAGCAATACTACGGTCCACAATAAGCGGATCATTAATATCAATTCCAGCGTCTAACATTGACAAAGAATTAGCTTTGACAATAAAAGTCGCATTTTCATTTCTAATTAAATATTCATTTAAATCTAGTGCTTGCTCAATATCATCTTGTGCTGGCGAAGGAAAACCTGCCGCAACACGTTCAGTTGCCAAAGGAATATGGTAAATTTTATCGTTGTTTGGATGGACCTGTTGAACATTAAGTTTTGAGTTAAAATCGGTCAAGTTATTGGTTTTGACATTATTCAGTAACCAATTTTTGATAAAGTTAACTTGAGACTCGGGAACACGAATCACTTTTGTGGGTTCATTGAACTGTGCTTTTCGTCCAGCATTTTCTCTTATACCACCATGCTCGAACTCTTTTTGCTTTGGCATATTGCCTCCATTTCACCGTTCAAATCCTACACAGACAATGTAACTTGAAAAAGTTACATTTTCAAGTTGACGAAATATTTTTTTTGCATAACAATAAATCCCATGATCAGATTTTAATCCATTTTGCTTTTAACAGGGATGTTTAAACTAAAATGGTAATTTGAAGAAATCAAAACCTGATTAGAAATAGTCTTTATGACTGACGGTTTTATGATTTTTATCAAATGAGATTCTGAGCATTTAACATTCTGGTTAAATTCAGTTTTTTGGTATGGAGACATGCGAAATGAAAAATCAACGTGATGCAGTTTTAGGTTATGCAAATGAGCAACATGCCTACTATATTCGCCTGATTGAAAATGATGCGGTTTTGGGTGAAAGCTACGGATTATTCTGTGAAAATCCAGAGAGTGAAGCAGCAGAAAGTATTATGACGACGTTATTCTTAAAAAAATCTTTTTGGTTAAACGGTTCTGAGTACATTGATATTGTAAAAGGACTACAACTGCTCCCACAGTAAAGTAAATAAATTAAAAAACGAAGGAAGCAAAAGCCTCCTTCGTTTTTACAACAGTATGCTTAAGATGTAAAACATGCAGAGGCATCACGTTTTTGATTACGAGAGTTTTGTCCACGGTCATCACGACTGCGACCGCGATATAAAAAAGCCCTGAAAGATAAATCTTTCAGGGCTTTTTTGTTTATTAAGCTGGTACCTGAGCGGCTATTTTTTCTCGTGACCAAACACGATGAGCCATAATCAGTTTTTTGAATTTTTCAGCAATAGGCTGGAATTCATCTTCAACTAAAGTACCTTCATCTGCAACCAAGCCTAGCGGTTCAAGTAAATCAGATTTATTACCCAAAAACGCAATTGGTTTTAAATGCTTATAAGCTTCGAGTACATAGTGGCGCGCTACGCCATCTTGCAGCACAGCATTTAAGTTGTCGCCATCAGGAATGATCACCGCATCATAAGCAATTGAAGGTTCAGCCATTTGCATACCATCAGCGGTAATAGTTTTGTCTTTATGGTCTTTTACTGGAGCCAAGCTCGGCGCTAGTAAATGAACAACCGCACCTTCTTTAATCGCCCAATTTTTAATAGCTTCAAGTGTATCTGACTTCACAAGGTTATGAATAAGTACTGCAACTTTTCGGCCTTGAATATCTGCAGGAGGAAAAGCCAGCATGGATAATCTTGCCGATTTTTCAACTGCAGTTTTCTTATAATCTAGTGTCAAATCAGGAACTTCAATTCCTAAATTAGCGCCTACTTGTCGAGCTAAGTCGAGATCAATATTTGCCAAAATTTGTTGAACTTGGCGCTCACGAATGTGTTTTCTTTGCACTTTACTTAATTCAAAAGTATAGGCATCGACCACATGCTTTTGCTCATGAGGAGCAAGGCTCTTGTAGTAAAGGCGCGGTTGTGAAAAATGATCGGAAAAGGTTTCACTTCTTTTACGAAGCTTGTGTCCGCTAATTTGTTCAGGATAGCTTTCAAACCCACCATTTGAAGCAGCGGGTGGTGTTTCTGCTGGCCAATCATTATCAATTGAATTTGGTTGATATGAAGCCTGCCCTTTGTGAATCGTATGTTGGTGGATACCATCACGTTGATTGTTATGGAATGGGCATACTGGTTTATTGATCGGAATTTGATGGAAGTTCGGTCCACCCAAACGACTTAACTGTGTATCGGTATACGAGAATAGACGTGCTTGTAAAAGTGGGTCATTTGTGAAATCAATGCCTGGCACAATGTGTCCCGGACAGAAAGCCACCTGCTCTGTTTCTGCAAAGAAATTATCTACATTTCTATTTAAAACAAATCGGCCGATTGGAGTCACTGGAACCAACTCTTCAGGAATAATTTTGGTTGGGTCCAATAAGTCGAAGTCAAAGTTCATTTCATCTTCTTCTTCGACAATTTGTACACCCAACTCCCATTCAGGATAAACTCCATTCTCAATCGCTTCATAGAGATCTCGACGGTGGAAATCCGGATCTTTACCTGCAAGCTTTTGGGCTTCATCCCAAACTAACGCACTTAAACCTTGTTTAGGTGTCCAGTGGAACTTCACAAAATGAGATTTACCTTGGGCATTAATAAGGCGGAAAGTATGAACACCAAAACCTTGAATTGAGCGTAGATTACGTGGGATAGCCCGATCTGACATTGCCCAAATTACCGCATGTGCTGACTCAGGTACTAAAGACACAAAGTCCCAGAATGTATCATGGGCGCTCGCTCCAGTAGGCATTTCAGTATCGGGTTCAGGCTTTACAGCATGTACAAAGTCTGGAAACTTAATACCATCTTGCACAAAGAACACAGGTGCATTATTGCCGACCAAATCAAAATTACCTTCTTGAGTATAAAATTTAATGGCAAAACCACGGATATCACGAACGGTGTCGGCAGATCCACGTGGCCCCTGCACAGTCGAGAAACGTACAAAAATTGGTGTTTGAATGCTTGGGTCAGTCAAAAAACCTGCTTTTGTTAAACGTTCATTTCCTTCATAGGCCTGAAAGTAACCATGCGCGCCTACACCACGCGCATGCACAATACGCTCAGGAATACGCTCGTGATCAAAATGTGTAATCTTTTCTCTTAAAATAAAATCTTCTAATAAGGTCGAACCGCGAATACCTGCTCTTAAGCTATTCTGGTTATCCGCTATTTTAACACCTTGGTTTGTGGTTAATGCTTCATTGGTTGCATCGTCTCTGACTGAGTCTAATTGTTCAGTTTTTTGAGTAGTATTGGCTTTATTTGCAGCATCAGCTCCAGCCATTTCACTTGTTTTATTTGTTGATTTAACATTATCAGTCATGTTCATTACCTATGTTTTAAAGTTAAACGTGGGGTGAATTAAAAACTTCAAGAGTTAGTTTTTGTTAAAGGAACTTAAATATGGAAAAAGGAGTTCGACGTATTTACGCGTGCTCCACAGTCCAATGCTTTTATGGTGTGAATCTGGGGCCAAAAACGGAGTCAGCTTGCATATTTTTATGGCGAGATCATGTGATTTCTGAACACGCTCTTGTAAGGCATCAAGTTCGCCATCAGAGATATAGCTAAACAAATAATCTTGAATACGTTGGCTATTATTTAATGCCCGGCTATATGCCAAGACATTAGAAGAATGATCATCGCCTGCAATCCAGTCATGAATAATTTGACGCTCTACAGGGTTAAACACTCCAAACATTTTTCCATTTTCTTCATTAATCATTCGCCAGAACACACTCTGTTCAGGGTCAGCATTAAATTTGATCCACTTGTGTTCAATTAAATGTGATAACAGACCGCTAACATCATCTGGATTTGATAACCATTGATTGATCGTTTTACATCCAAACTGTCTAGTTTCGTTATGAATTAGCTGACCCACGAGCGCTTTTCTTTTTAAAATTTTAAGGACTAAATCTTCAAGATTTAAATTTTTAATAATTTTTGAAGATGAAACACCATGACCATTAAGAGCAAAACCACGCTTCAATTTATTAAAGAAAAGTTCTTTATCTCGGTATTTATCGTAAATATTTTCTATAACTTTAACTGCTTTATCTGCATGCCCGTTATCAATGTTATCGATAGTGATGTGCAAATTAAAATATTTAGAATCAATACCTAATTCTGCAAGCTCATAATTACTGATGAGTAGATGAAGTGGTAGTTGCTCATAGCCTAAATTAAAGCCCACAATCTCTGGAATGAACTCAGAAGGAGCATAACCAAGCGCCAACTGAATTACGGCATTATGGTAATATTCATCTTCTAAAAGCACATCAAAACTATCGAGCCCCAAACTACGTAGCAAGTCATCATAGATACAGACATGGTTTGCTTTCGGCTCACCTAGTCCCAGCTCTTCCAAATAAGTAATAATAAGGTCATGGAAAACTGGATCATTCCAATATTGAACTGAACTATATAGCCATGCACCATCTACTTTTTTGGTTGGAGAAACTTTAATTAAAAATTCGAATGCCTGACCGACATTCTTAAAATACTCTCTCTCGCCCCCGTTTTGTCTACGGTTTAGGTAAGTCTGAAATAATTCACAGTTTTCTTTATTGTCATTCTCACACCATGCTTTAATCATATTTATATTTGAAGGAAAATCTATTTCCTTTTGATCTAGTTTATCTATTTCATTAATCAGAAAATCTCTTGCTTTCTTTTCTTTTTCAAAACTAGAAATATCAGGATCAAGGAAAAAAACAAATAATTCGTAATAGTTCTGTTGATTATCTTGTAGTAGGTCTAATAATCTTTCTTTCACTACAACAGGCATTTCTATTCTCCTTT
>NZ_JRVL01000156.1:0-22586 GCF_054823985.1 Acinetobacter sp. GN11
GCACATACGTCTAAAATAAAATTTTTACTAGCACATCGTCCGGGCTTTGTTTCTCCAACATTGGCAGCCCGTAAATTGGCAACCTTGGATCAGTTGACGGATGGACGTTTAGCACTACATGTTATTTCTGGTGGGAGTGATATCGATCAGAAGAAAGATGGAGATTTTTTAAATAAACAGCAGCGTTATGCACGTAGTGCCGAGTTCATCGAAGTTGTACAGAAAACATGGTATAGCCAGGAACCTTTTAGTTATGAGGGTAATTATTACCATGTAGTAGATGCTTATTCTGAAATTAAACCATTACAAACACTTTTACCGATTTATTTTGGCGGTTCTTCAATAGAAGCTTTACAGGTTGCAGCAAAACAGGTTGATGTTTTTGCCCTTTGGGGAGAGCCTTTAGCTGGTGCTCAAGAACAAGTTGAAACACTAAATCAGTTAGCAATACAACATGAGCGCCAACTTGATTACAACATTTCATTTCGCCCAATTATTGCTGATAGTGAGTCCCTAGCTTGGGAAAAAGCGCAAGAAATTTATCAATTATCTAAAAAACAATTAGAAAATTTTGGCTTACAAGCTGCCAGAAAAAAACCACAAAGTACGGGTGGGCAACGTTTACTTGCAGCAGCGGGTCAAGGCGAACGTTTAGATACCAATTTATGGACAGGTATCACTTCTTTAGTTCAAGGCAGTTATAACTCTACGGCATTAGTGGGGACCCCAGAACAAGTTGCGGAGTCTATTTTGCAATATTACAAACTCGGCATTCATAGCGTATTGATACGTGGGTTTGATCCTGTTCAGGACGCAATTGATTATGGTCGAGAGCTATTGCCCCAAATCCGTGAAAAAACAGAAAAATATGATCAACAGCAACAGCTGATTTCGGCCTAATCAGAAAGGAAATAATAATGAATCACTATGGCAAAATTTTATTGGGCGTTTTTACAACAGCAATTTTAGTCGGTTGTACAAAAAAAGAGGCTTCACCTGAACATGCTCAGGCATCTGAAGTCAAAGCAAATAAGGGGCAGGTTGTGCTCAATATTGGTGATCAAAAAGGCAATATGCGTGCACAGCTTGAAGCATCTGGTGCTTTAAAAAATGTCTCATATAAAATCAATTGGTATGAATTTCCAGCTGCAGCACCAGTTGCAGAAGCATTAAAAGTAGATGCGATTGATATTGGTTACTTGGGTGATGCACCGTTTATTTTTGCCAATTCTAATGGCGGAACAGCCAAAGCTATTGCCGTGTATAAAGCAGATCCATATCCAGTTGCTATTTTAGTGCCGCAGAATAGTCCAATTAAGTCTGCCAAAGATTTAAAGGGTAAAAGTTTAGCATTTAATAAAGGCTCAATTAGTCATCTTTTAACTTTAAAGGCCCTAGAACAACAAGGTCTGAAGCCTGAAGATGTGACGTTTAAATTTTTACCTCCTGCCGATGGAAAATTAGCTGTTGCCAATGGTTCAGTAGATGCTTGGGTGGTATGGGATCCATATACGGCATATGCTGAGCTCAAGGATCATTTTCGTGTGGTGGTTAATGGCCGTGGTTTGTATTCAGGTTATACCTTTTTAGCAGCCACGGATAAATCTTTAAAGGATCAGAGCAAACGTGTGGCAATTCAAGATTTCATCTATCGTTTAAAAGAGTCACAAGCTTGGGCAGGACAACACGGAGATGAGTTTGGTAAAGCTTATGCCAAAATCACTGGACTACCAGAAGATGTGGGAATCAAAGCTTTTAAACGCCGTAATGCTTCGTGGGAGCCGATCGATAATGAAGTGATCAAAGTTTCTCAAGGAACTGCCGATTTTTATACCAAATATAAGCTGATTGATAAAAAGTTTGATGTGACATCTTCATTTGATACTGGTTTTAAAGTGGAGCAAAAATAAAGATGAGTCAGTTGCAACAAGTACTCCAGCCGTTAATTGAAAGAATTGAATATGGAATTTCACAGCAATTAGAAGATGTTGATCTCATACAATCTTTTATTCCAGAGTTTCGTAGATTGCTACATTTAAATGATTGGTTGCCAAGCTCTTATCGGCAACCGAACCCTGAACGCTATCAACAGTTTTTATTATATCGCGATCCGCAAGATCATTTTTCAATTGTCAGTTTTGTATGGGATAAGGGACAAACTACACCAATCCATAATCATGAAGTTTGGGGAGTCGTTGGTGTCCTGCAAGGTGAAGAAATCTCACAGCGCTATCAAAGAAATGCATTAGGGCATTTTGAGATCACAGGTGAACCAGATCATTTAAAAGTTGGCGAAATTGATTTTTTTACTCCAGCTTCGGGTGATGTGCATCAAGTGAGTAATGCGCTGTCCGATCAGGTTTCGATTAGCATCCACATTTATGGTGCAGATATTGGCAAAGTAGAACGCTATACCTTTGCTTTAGATGGCACAGCAAAGCGTTTTATTTCAGGTTATTCAAATCAGGAACATTAATATGACAACCAATATTCAAACTTATCAAGATATCCGCAAAAAGCTATTGGCTGGTCAAGAAATCGCACTAATTGATGTACGTGAAGAAGATCCATATGCTCAAGGTCATCCTTTGTTTGCTGCCAATATTTCTCTTTCCAAATTTGAAGTAGAAATTCTCAATCGAATACCTCGTCTGTCTACTGATATTGTTATTTATGACAAAGGTGAGGGCTTGGCAGAACGTGCCTATCAACAGTTACAAGCATTAGGCTATCAGCAGATTTCATTATTGGATGGTGGTTTACAAGGCTGGAAAGATGCAGGCGGTGAAATTTTTATTGATGTCAATTCAGCAAGTAAAGCCTTTGGTGAGTTTGTTGAACATCATAAAGGAACGCCCTCACTGTCAGCTCAAGAAGTCAAAAAATTAATTGATGATCAGGAAAACATTGTCATTCTGGACGCTCGTCGTTTTGATGAATATCAAACCATGAGTATTCCGGGCGGTATCAGTGTACCTGGTGCTGAATTAGTACTCCATGCTAAAAATATTGTTAAAGATGAAAATACTAAAATTATTGTGAATTGTGCGGGGCGTACACGTAGTTTAATTGGTACACAATCATTGATTAATGCCAAGATTGGACATGAAGTCTATGCTTTACGTAACGGTACGATTGGTTGGACATTGGCACAGCAACAAGTAGCTTTAGGACAACACCAACAATATACTAATTTTGCTAATAAAAATAATCCATTAGGCGTATTAGAGAATGCCAAACAATTAACCCAGCAGGCTGGTGTAAAAACGATTAGTTTTGAACAACTACAACTATTCCAACAACAGAGTGAACGCACTACCTATGTTTTTGATGTACGGTCAGAAGAAGAGTATATACAAGCGCATCTACCCAATAGCCGTTGGATTGGTGGTGGGCAACTAGTTCAGGAAACTGACCATTATGCGAGTGTACGCGGTGCCAGAATTGTACTCATTGATGATCAACTCATCCGTGCTTATATGACTGCCTCTTGGTTGGCGCAAATGAATTGGGATGTCTACGTACTCGATGCAGATTTTCAGAAAATATTTACCGAACAAGGAGGATGGAAACCAGTTGTTCCGTTGTTGCATATAAAACATCGGATCACACCTGAACAATTGCAAGGATGGTTAGATGTCGGTGAAGAAGTCACTATTCTGGATTTTACAACTAGTGCAAACTATCAAAAAGGGCATATTCCTACTGCTCAATGGGTATTAAAAGCAGATATTGAACGACTGTTTAATGAGAAAAAAATTCTAACAAACCATAAAATTGTTGTGACTTGTGGTACTAGTCTGTTAGCACAATATGCAGTATCTGCTCTTCAAGCCAAAATTTCAGAAAATGTTTATGTCTTGGAAGGCGGTAATCAGGCATGGGCAAAAACTTTCGTTTTGGAAACTGATAAACAGGTTTACTTATCGCCCCGTATAGATCGGTATAAACGCCCTTATGAAGGAACGGATAATTCTATCCAAGCTATGCAAGACTATTTAGAGTGGGAATATGGATTAGTTGCCCAACTGAATACAGATGGGACGCATGGTTTCTTTGTAGTTTAGTTAAATATTTAGCTAAAATATTGATAAAAATAATAATAGCTCTTTTAAAACGAAGAAGAGCTATTATGAAAATCAAAAATATTAATCAAAACTTATTCTTGAAATTTCACTAAAAATGTCTCTTTGTAACCAAGTAATAACTGTTGCCTGAAAAACAGTTATTCAACAATAAACTATCACTTTTATGCACAGATAGAGAAAGATGTTTTTATAAGCTATTGAAAATAATTGTAAAAATATTTGGCATGTAAATTGAAATATAACAGCAATATTTTTTTATCTCATCGTTTAGCAATCGACGTTATGAGGGGGGTATTGCAAAAATGTCAGATTATTCGCAAAGTCTTATTTCACTGTTGGCATACCACGCAACAGCACGTCCAGATGCAATTGCATTAAGACATAAAAAGCTAGGTCTGTGGCAGCAGTGGTCATGGAAAAATTTACTAGAACTTAGCGAAAGATACGCGTCTGCGCTTTATGAGTATGGTTTTCAAAACAAGCAAACTTTTCTTATTGTCAGTGCTCCGAATATTGATGTAGTTGCTATTAGTCTGGCTATACAGGCTTTAGGTGGCGAAGTTCAATTGATTGACCAAAGTGTTGATACATTAAAAACAGAAGACTTTTTACGACACCTTGCGATTTTAAAGCCAGATTATATTCTCGTAGAAGAGCTAGAGCAGCTTGTTTCAATTGAGACATTACGTTATCACCCAATTTATATTTTTTATATTGAACAAAGCAAATTAAGTACATTTGAATATGACTATGTTGTATCTGTCGATAAGTTATTAAAAAATTCCAACGAGAAATATCGTATTGATTTTAAAAAGACTCAGCTCGAACCTGCACAAATTGCTTTTAGCTTTGAACGGATTGAATCTAATCAACGACTGAGAGTGCAATATTCTCATCAAGATTTGATTATAGAGGCCAAACATTTGGTTCAAAACCACCACCTAGATCATCAAGAGGAAGCATTTGTCACACGTGCTTTTTCAAGTGTTGGTCACATTCGTTATCTATGGTCATCATGGCTACTTGCAGGTTTTAACTTAAATATTCCTGAGACCTTAAATACTCGCGATCAGGATAGACAGATTATTTCGCCAACATTGATTTTAGGGACCAATGAAACCTATGCCCGTGTTGAGCAGTTAATTTATAACCGCTTACCAAGTGATAAATGGCTTGCCAAACATTACTGGCACGCACTTCAAAAACAGAAAAATGAAGAAAAATTATCTTTGATTGATAAGTTGAGCTTTGCCTTATTTAAGCAAGTCATTTTAGAAGAGTTGGGTTTTTCACATCTTAAAGTGGCTTTAACAGTGGGGCAGCCTGTAACGCTTGCAACACGAAATTTTTATCAAAGTTTAGGTGTGAAGTTACACGAATGGGGAGAATATGCCGAATGGCAAAGTACCCAATTGGACAATTCGCAGCTTCATTCTTTGCCCATAACAACAATAAATTAAGGAGGGGAATATATGTCAGTATCATCTGTGGTATTGCTAGAACTTAAGGCGATTGATTTATCTTTTGGCTCTTCACAAGTACTCAAGCAGCTTAGCTTAGAGGTGAGAGAGGGAGAGATTTATTCTTTAATTGGTCCCAATGGGGCCGGCAAAAGTTCGGTAATTAATATTATTAATGGTATTTATCAGCCGCAATCTGGTCAGATCATTTTTGCTGGGCAGGTTTTGCATAACTATAAGGCAAAGCATGCACCCTATTTAGAAATTGCGCGCACCTTTCAAAATTTAGCACTCTTCAAGCAAATGTCGGTATTGGACAATGTCTTAACTGGACGAGTATTAAAAAGTCGTCACTCATTGCTAGGTGCATTATTGTCTTTACCAAGCACTCAAAAAAATGATGATTTACAGCGTCTTAAAGCTGAAGAAATTTTAAAACTGTTGAATCTACAAGAATACCGAGACCAATTGGTTAGCTCATTGTCTTATGGTTTGCAAAAACGTGTGGAGTTGGCAAGAGCATTGGCAGCAGAACCTCAGTTTCTGCTTTTAGACGAGCCAATGGCTGGAATGAACCATGCTGAAAAACGAAGTATTGCCAAGTTTATTCAAAAGATAAATCAACAGTTAGGTGTAACCATTTTTATGATTGAACATGATTTGGCTGTCGTAATGGATATTTCCGACCATATTGTGGTGCTGGACTATGGAAAAAAGATTGCAGAAGGCACACCACAACAAATTCAAGAACATCCCGAAGTGCTGAGCGCATATCTAGGGATGCAAACGCTTGAAGTGCATTGAGCATATATAAATAAATCAAAAAATAAGAGGTTGCTTTTTCTATGTCATTTTTTCTAGAAGTCTTGTTGGGTGGTACGTTGGCAGGTGTCATGTATTCATTGGTTGCCATTGGGTTTGTTTTGATTTATCGGGCATCGGGTGTGTTTAATTTTGCACAAGGTTCTTTGGTTTTATTTTCAGCCTTAACTTTTGTCAATTTAACTGAACGTGGCATTCCATTTGTGGTGGCTTTTATTGTCACGCTATTTGTCATTTTTGTGCTGGTTTTATTGATTGATGCATTGATTTTAAAACATTTAATTAATCGCTCTGTCATTACATTGTTCATGGCAACTCTAGGTTTGAGTTATGTCATTGAGGGATTAGCTCAAACTGTATGGGGAACACAGGTTCATGGTTTGGACTTGGGGATTTCCGATGCACCCATCAATTTCTTTGGCATCATGCTGAGCAAGTTTGACCTGTTCGCAACAGGTATTGCTGGAACATTGGTCATTGTTTTATCCCTTTTATTTAGTAAAACCCGCTTTGGCATTTCACTACGTGCAGTTGCTGATGATCCTTTAGCAGCACAATCTGTGGGTATCCGGTTAAATCATATCTGGATATTGGTTTGGACTGTGGCAGGGTTTGTTGCATTGGTCGCTGGGTTACTTTGGGGCGCACGTTTAGGTGTTCAATTTTCACTTTCATTGGTAGTGCTTAAGGCATTACCTGTGCTCATTATTGGTGGTTTTACTTCGATTGCAGGTGCGATTTTAGCGGGCTTGATTGTGGGAGCAACCGAGAAACTAGCAGAGATTTATTTAGGCGGCATTATTGGCTCGGGAATTGAAAACTGGTTTCCATATGTGTTGGCGATTCTCTTTTTATTGGTATACCCAACTGGTCTGTTTGGTCAAAAACAAGTGACGAGGGTATAAGCCATGTTTCTATTTAGCCAAACTAGACAATACGTACAGCAGTATCAAGATGAGAAGCGCATTTTTCGCCTTAAAGAGCATCGTATTCTATTTATTTTTGGACTGTTGATTGCTTTTCTGTTCGTTCCATTTGTCGGGCCAGATTATTTATTCAATGCCATTTTAGTCCCTTTTCTGGTATTGGCACTTGCTGGATTGGGGCTCAATATTTTGACGGGTTATACCGGACAACTTTCTTTAGGTGCTGCGGCTTTTATGGCAGTGGGCGCATTTGCAACATATAACTTAGAGCTGCGAATTCCTCAGTTGCCATTACTGTTTAGCATTTTTCTTGGTGGCGTAATTGCTGCTTTAGCTGGAGTTGTGGTTGGTTTGCCAAGTCTTCGAATTAAAGGTTTTTATTTAATTGTTTCGACCTTGGCTGCACAGTTTTTTGTGCCGTGGTTATTCACGCAGTATGGCTGGTTTACCAACAATAATGCTTCGGGGGTGATTACTGCTCCTCGTATGGAAATATTGGGTTATTCCATAAATAGCCCAGTCGGGCACTATTTATTGACCTTAAGTATTGTTGTGGTTCTCACTGTTTTGGCTCGCAACCTGATCAATAGTCAATATGGTCGTAATTTTCGTGCTGTACGAGATATGGAAACTGCGGCAATAACCATCGGCATTCCAGTGAGCCAGACTAAATTACTGGCCTTTGCGATCAGTTCATTTTATCTCGGTATTGCGGGGGCACTTTGGGCTTTTGCTTATCTTGGAACCATTGAAGCAGATGGGCTAGATCTTAATCGATCATTTCAAATTCTATTCATCATCATTATTGGTGGATTAGGCAGCCTAACTGGCAGCTTTTTGGGCGCCGCATTTATTGTGCTGTTGCCTATTTTATTGAGTGTTTTGGGGCAAGCTGTTTTCGGGCAGGCTATCGATCAAGCACTACTACAGAATCTACAAAAAATTATTTTCGGGGCTTTGATCATTTACTTCTTGATCAAGGAACCAGAAGGATTAAGCCGTTTACTACGTAATTTGTATCACAGATTAAGAAAATGGCCATTACGTTACTAATTGTTTTAACAACACTTTTGTCTGTTTATTTAGAGATTAATTTATGAAGTTATTTAAATCCTTGTGGTTTTGGCTGGTGGTTATTGCCATCGCTTTAGTCGCTATTGTGTTTGTCACGAAAAAAGACAAACAAAATCCACCTGAGCAAAAACAACAAGCTGCAACTGAGCAGCAAACACAATTGTCGGATAAAAATGCCCAGTATTTCCCTTTACAGAGTTATCGGGTTGGCCCTTATGCTGCTGGGGGAACGGGCTTTTTCGGGGGCTTTATTGACTACATGAAAGCCGTCAATGCCAAAGGTGGTGTGAATGGCGTGAAGCTGGTGTGGTCTGAGTGTGAAACCGAGTACGTAGTAGAAAAAGGGGTAGAATGCTATGAGCGTTTGAAGAATGGTTTAAATGGAGCGCCTGCTGCTGCAACCAACCCTTTATCTGTCGGTATCGCTTATGCAACTTTGGAGCGTTCAACAAAAGATAAATTACCGTTGATTACTATTAATCATGGGCGTACAGATTCTACGGATGGCCGTGTTTTCCCATACGTGTTTCCATTGCAGCTCAATCCATATAGTGAAGTATCTGCAATTATTAATTATTTAGGTCAGCAAAGCGGTGGCTTGGAAAAATTAAAAGGTAAAAAAATCGTGGTTCTATATCACGGTTCTCCTTACGGCAAAGAAACTATTCCAGTCATTGAGATTTTATCAAAAAAGTATGGCTTTGAAGTAACCAACATTGAAGTACCGCATCCCGGTAATGAGCAACAATCTCAATGGTTGAATATTAGACGGATTCAACCGGATTGGGTCATTCTTCGTGGTTGGGGTGTAATGAATCCTGTTGCATTAAAAACTGCACAGAAAGTGGGTTACCCAACCAATAAAATTATTGGAAATATCTGGTCAAACTCAGAAGAAGATGCTGCCCCAGCAGGTGCTGCGGCAAATGGTTTCATTTCAATTACGACTCATCCATCAGGAACGAATTTCCCTGTATTACAAGAGATTAAACAACTTGTTGTTGATAAAGGTCAGTCAGATCTTGCCGATAAAAATCGTTTCGGTACGGTTTACTATAACCTAGGTGTGGTAAACGGTATTTTGAATGTAGAAGCAGTACGCGTGGCACAAAATAAATTTGGTAAACGTCCGCTTACTGGTGAAGAGGTCCGTTGGGGCTTTGAACATATCAACTTAACTGAAGCACGTTTAAAAGAACTTGGTGCATATGGTTTGGTACAGCCTTTAAAACTATCGTGCCAAGACCATGAAGGTGGTGGTGCAGTACGTTTCCAACAATGGGATGGTAAAGAGTGGAAAGTAATTAGTGATTGGGTACAAGCAGATCGCAGCTTATTACGTCCGATTATTGAACAATCTTCAGAAAAATATGCCAAAGAGCAAGGCATAAAAATTCGAGATTGCGCAACTGAAGAATAAGATCAGGAGATGACCGCATGTCTAAATCATTAAACAGTATCAAACCTGAAAGTAGTGAACCATTGTTAAATGTCGATGATATTGAAGTCGTATATGACCAGAGTATTTTGGCAGTTAAACGAGTGAGTTTAACTGTTCCTTCTGGTTCTATTGTTGCATTGCTTGGTGCCAACGGAGCTGGTAAGAGTACAACTTTGAAAGCAATATCACAGTTGATTTTTGCTGAAAATGGACAAATTCACCGTGGCAAAATTGAATATCAGGGTGAATCCATACTTGGGAAAAATCCAAGTGATATTGTCAAAAAAGGTTTGGTGCAAGTCCTTGAAGGACGTCATTGTTTTACACATTTGACTGTTGATGAAAATTTAAGGACAGGCGGTTTTATTTCGCATCATTCGGGTGCCAAACTTTCAACTGCATTAGAAAAAGTTTATCAATATTTTCCAAGACTTGCTGAAAAGAAGCAGACATTGGCTGGTTATCTTTCCGGTGGTGAACAGCAAATGCTTGCCATTGGTCGGGCATTGATGACAGAGCCAAAGTTGGTTTTATTAGATGAACCTTCAATGGGGTTAGCTCCTAAGATTAGTTATGAAATTTTTGAATTAATTAAGTCGCTCTCTGAAGAGCAAGGTGTGAGTTTTTTAGTTGCCGAACAAAATATTCGTTTGGCACTTGCCTATACTAATTATGCTTATGTCATTGAAAGCGGTGAGGTCAAAGTTTCTGGACAGACTCAAGTTCTATATGAAACTGGACAAATTCAAAAAGCATATTTAGGGGAGATTGCTTAGTTTTTTAATAGCCAGCCATCAATCAAATGATCGATGGCTGATTTCATATCAATAGATAAAAAAATGATTTATTCGCCGCGTTTATTTACAACCAACTCACCTAAGTCAATAAGTCGAGAACGAATGACATTACGACTTAAACCTAACATTTGTGCAGTTTTGACCTGATTTTGGTGACAATAATGATAGGCGATTCGTAATAATTGGTCTTCAAATTGTGCATAAACCTGACCATCATTTTGCTGAAATAACTGATGAAAAACTTCTTTTAATTTGGGATTTATGACGGGTTCACTTACTTTTTTCTCTTGAAGTTTATTTTGATTTAGTTGAGTTGGCGGTTGAATCAATGTGAGATCATGACTTTCAATAATGCCATTTTGGCAAATTAATAGCGCATGATGGATCATATTTTCTAGTTCACGAATATTACCAGGCCACCAATAATTGCTAATTTTTTCTTTTGCAGCATCGGAAAAATCGGCTTTTTCATAGCCAAGCTGAGCATGATATTTATCAATAAAGTGATAGGCGAGAGGTAAAATATCTCCTTTTCGTTCACGTAAAGGTTTGATGTTTAAGGTAACTACATTAAGGCGGTAATATAGGTCTTCACGAAACTGATCACTAATAATGGCTTGCTCTAAGTTTACATTTGTTGCTGCCAATACTCTTACATTGACTGGAATACTTTTGCGAGAACCCAAGCGAACCACTTCACGTTCTTGTAATAGTCTTAGAAGTTTAACCTGAATCCGTTTAGATAAATCCCCGATTTCATCAAGCAATAACGTCCCACCGTTTGCAGCCTCGAACCATCCGGCATTGCTCGATAATGCCCCTGTAAATGCACCTTTTTCATGGCCGAAGAGTTCGCTTTCGACAAGTGTCTCAGAAAAAGCACCACAGTTCACGGCAATAAAAGGTTTATTACGCCGTTTACTGTGGTTATGAATTTGTCTGGCAATGAGCTCTTTACCTGTACCTGTTTCCCCATGAATTAATACACTCGCTTCGCTGGGTGCAATCTGCTTGATATATTCAAGCAACTTTTTCGATTCTGGGTCGTTAAATACCTGTGCCGTAGCTTTATGCGAGTCACTGCGTTGGGTAATTTCAGGTAGCGTAACAATATTATGCCGCATCTAATATAGTTCTCTCATTTATAGCAAATTGTTTGGAGGTCGGTTCATATCGCTTATTCCTGAGTATTCACTTGTTGATGATGTTATGAATAGAATGACGCTTTGGGATAAAGATCATTCAAAGCCCAAAGTCCTAAATCTTGCAGCTTATAATCCACTGGGTCATGTAAGGTTTGTGTTCGTACATTGCGCCAGAATCGGTCAAATCGTAATGATGCCTGAGTTGCTCTGGCTCCTGTCACCTCAAAAATACGATTGGTAATGTCCAGACTTGTACGCGTTGCTGCCACTTTTGCTGTTGCTACGGCAATCGCAACTTCACCACGTTGTTGTTCTGTCAGGTTTTCGGCAATGTCCCATGCTTCTTGTAATTTGGTGATCGCATTTTTGTTTAATAGACGTAAGGCCTCTAGTTCTAACCAGAACTCGCCATAGTGTCGCAAGATGTAAGGGTCTTGGTCTGCATGTTCCACATCAGATAAAAACCATGCACGTGATTCAGTTTTTGTATAACGTTTGGCTTCAAGCATTGCACCTTCGGAAACGCCCAAGAACATATTCACAAAAACCAATTGTGCAATTAAAGGTCTTAACGTTGAAAATGGTGTACTTAGTGGCCCTGGGTCAAGCAACATATCTTTTATTTCAACACGAACCCGTTCGAAAATGGAACTACCACTGTCTGTTTGACGTTGTCCAATATTATCCCAGTCATGGTAAAGCGTAATTCCTGAGCGTGAGGTTGGTACCGCTGCAATTAAAAGATTTCCAGTTTTTTCATCTACTCCTGATGCAATAAGCATTTCTGAGTCAAGCGCACCCGAGCAAAAACTTTTTTTCCCGGAAAATTCGTACCAGTCATCTTGTTTTTTTACGACGGTACGTTTGTCGAGTGGGTTTAATGCATTTCCCCAAAACCACGATTTTTCAGCCGTGAGCTGGTACCAACGCTGCCATTGCTGTGAATTACCAAATAAGCGAACCGTTGCTAAAAGCAAATGATGAAAACCAAAAACATGAGCGAGTGAGCTATCAGCCTGAGCAAAAATTTTGACAACATTAAAGATGTCTTTCCACTGACCGGACAAGCCACCAAATTGCTCTGGAATGGATAAAGAAAGAAGACCACTTTGACGAATTAAATCACGTTCATGTTTAGGAGTACCGCCAACTTTATCTCTTTCTATAGCAGTTTGCGCAAACTGCTGAGCCAGAGACTGTGCAACAGGAATAACATCAGAAAGACTACGAATACTGTGGTTCTGATTAAAAACGTTCATACTTGCCTTATCCTTTATTTATCTATTTTTGACATAATTTAAGACTTACTTTCACGATGTGGCGTGAAGAACAAATAAATAATTGGTTGGTGCTTCAATTAATTTATAAGTTGTTATAGCTAGATAAATCATAAGAGATCAACCAAACTAAAGTCTCATAGCATGCAGCCAGCAAACACTATGCCAATAAAATATTTATTAAATTTCAACAGACTGTATCTTTTTTCTCATGTGGCAGGTTGGCTTTAAATTCAAAGTGTTGATGTGCTGTTGCATAAACAACACTATGCTTTTGGAATGTTGCCTATTTCACATCGAGTACTCTAAATGAGCAAATAATTAAATTTAATATTATTTGCACTTAATATTATTGGTATTAGTTATCTAGAAAACTTAGATTAAGGTACGCTTTTAGCTATTTTTCTGATTTAAGAAAAAGTACTCGTTCAGATTGATTTCATCCACTTTAAATTTTGGAGATTATTATGGATATCGTCAAACATCCCGAATCTCGCCAACTCGTACGTACGGTTAAAGCTAGTGCATATGTATTTGAAGATCAAAATTCAAAGTGTTTAATGTCTTATGTTGAACAAATAGCACCAAGCGAAGCGTCCGTTTTAATTATTGGTGAAACAGGAACAGGCAAAGAACTGGTTGCTCGAAAGATTCATGCTTTATCTAATCGGAAAAATAAACCCTTTATTGCTGTAAACTGTGGTGCTTTATCTGATACGTTGGCTGAAACAGAGTTGTTCGGTCATGAAAAAGGAGCTTTTACAGGAGCTATAAGCCATCAGATCGGGTGGTTTGAAGCAGCGCATGGCGGAACCATTTTTTTAGATGAAATTGGTGATTTATCACCAAGCATTCAAGTGAAGCTGCTAAGAATTTTACAAGAAAATGAAGTGGTTCGGGTTGGTTCTCGCCAGACCAAAAAAATTGATGTCAGAGTAATTGCTGCAACGAATATTCGATTAGAAGAAGCCGTATATGCAGGTAATTTCAGAGAAGATTTATATTTTCGATTAAAAGTTGCATCGCTCCATGTTTTACCACTTCGACTACGAACTGGTGATATTTTGCCTCTAGCACAGCACTTTATTTATGACTATTCGCAGAGTCTGAATAAGAAACCGTCTATGTTAAGTGAAGAAGCTCAACAATTGCTCGTTGATTATCATTGGCCGGGAAATATTCGTGAGTTGGAAAATGCAATTCATCATGCATTGCTCATTTGTAAAAATGGGGTGATTCAAAGTTATGATTTCCAACTTTCCGGTTTCAAGCATAAATTACTCACTTCCGAATATGATTTTTCGATTTATCGCAACTCAAATCAAACTTTAAAACAATTGCTGTTTAGTTGGTTTGAACAAGGAATCGAAGATTTAAATGAGCAATTAGAGGCAGAAATTACAGAAGCTGCCTATGAATATTGTCATCATAATCAATTGCATACTGCAAAATTACTAGGAATAAGCCGAAATGTTATTCGTGCAAGATTGATTAAACATGGTTTATTGTCTCCAAATATTCGCATATAGATCGTGCTTATTTTTTGTATCAACCCAAAATTACCATGTGATTTTGGGTTTTATTTTCTTACCCAAGAAAGATTTAATATTGTTGTTTGTTTAATTTCAAAATAAGACATATATCATTTACTATTGTGACTTTAGTTTTTAAGCACGTCTTTAATTAGATTTAATAAAATAGATAAGGGGGCAATAGTGCCAGAAATTGATAATAAACAACAACCTAATCCTGAATATTCATTAAAAGTTGATTGTGCATCAGCTTTGAGTTTCGTTTTACAGCAAAATTCAGTGCCCCTTATTCGACAAATTCTAATCTCTTCAACTGAAACAATTTCTGGCTCACGAGTTATTATTCGCTCTAACCCTGAGTATTTCAAAGAACATACCATCCATATTTCAAGCTTAGAAAGTGATCAAGTCTTAGCTCTAGATAAACCAAAATTAGCTTTTGATATTCAAATGTTGCAAGAGCTACCTGAAAATATGAAAGGGAGTATTGAAGTACTCTGGTTGAATGAAAAAGAAGAAGTGCTGGCAGAACAGCGGTTAGAAATAGATGTATTAACTATTGATACTTGGGGCGGAGAACGTCAGCCAATTGAGTTGTTGGCGAGTTTTTCACAACCTAATTCTTCAGCACTCAGCCCAATTTTAGTTAAAGCGAGTGAGATCTTAAAAACAAAACAACTCGGTTCATTAAGTGGATATCTAGACCGTGATCGCGACTCTGTTCTATCTCAGTTGAATGCACTATGGGATTCTTTGTTACCACACGATATTCATTACATTGTGAGTCCAGCAAGTTTTGTTAAATCGGGACAACGAATACGTTTAGCAAAACAGATTTTTGAAGAAAAACTGGCGTGCTGTTTAGATACTACAATGTTGTTAAGTGCCTTGGCTGAACAAATTGGTCTTGATACGTTAATCATTATTGAAGAAGGACATGCCTATCTTGGTGTTTGGTTAAATGAAACCCCAAATGTTGATTTAATTATTGATGATATTCAGGCATTAAGAAAACGTTATGATTTGGGTGAGATCGTTTTTATAGAAACGACGTTACTTACACAACAAGCAAAATTCACTTCCGCACTTGAAACTGCAAGACAGTATATTAAGGATGAATCTCGTCAGAATAAATTTTATCTTGCAATTGATGTTCGTCAGTCTCGATTGCGTGGTATTAACCCCATTTCTGCACATCTGGAAAAGAAGAATCACCTAGATGAAACAGAGATTGAATGGGCATCTGCATCTATTCCTAATTACGATGTTGACCGTTCTGTTGAAAGTAAAACTACAAGGGTTGATCGTTGGTTACGTCGATTATTAGATTTAAGTCTTCGTAATAAACTCTTAAATTTTAAAGATAATCGTTACAGTATTCCTTTACAGTGTTCTGAGTTAACACTTAGCAAACTTGAAGATGCATTGGCAAATCAGGAAGGTTTCTTATTTAAAAGTGTTGATAGTATTTCGCTAAAAGATGTGCAGCGTGACAATGAAAGCCAACATATTGATCAGTACGTTGATGAAAGCCTTTCTAGAAAATTATTATTTAGCCCTTTAGATACCCCCTTATTAGAAAAGCGCCTGATTGAGGTTTATCGTGCTTCACGTACTGCATTAGAAGAAGGTGGAGCCAATACATTATTTCTTGCGGTTGGTTTTCTTGAGTGGAAAGAGTCAGAACGCTCGAAACGTACTTTTAAAGCCCCATTACTACTTATTCCTGTACAGATTACGCGTGAGACGGCTAAAACAGGCTATCGTCTATTTATGTACGATGATGAACCACGTTTTAACTCCACTCTATTACAACTATTAAGACAAGACTTTGAACTTGATATTGCTGGCTTGAATCCATTACCAACTGATGACTCCGGTGTAGATGTCAATCAGGTTTTACATATTGTACGGAAGGCGATTGTAAATATAGCAGGATGGGAAGTAAAAGCTGAGGCTGCTATTGGTCAATTCTCATTCTCTAAATATTTAATGTGGCTTGATTTGTCTTCACGGATGGATGAACTGAAAAATCAAGCAGTAGTAAATCATCTAATAGAATCCCCAAGGGAACCTTTTATTAAACAAGATGAATTCCCTCAACCTGCTCAATTAGACCAACAATATAAGCCACAACAATTATTTACACCTTTATCGTCTGACTCTTCGCAGTTAGCAGCAGTCATGTCCGCAGCATTAGGACGCACCTTTGTATTATCAGGTCCTCCTGGTACAGGTAAGTCACAGACCATTACCAATATGATCTCTCAATGTTTGGCGGATGGTAAATCTGTGTTATTCGTATCTGAAAAAATGGCTGCTTTAGAAGTCGTTTATCGCCGTTTGACACAAATTGGCTTAAGTGAATTGTGTTTGCAGTTACACTCATCCAAATCCCAAAAAATGGAAGTATTAGATCAACTGAGAGAAAGAGCGCAGAAAAATAATGATCCTTACTTTTTAAGTGCTCAACCTAAAACAACAGAGTGGCAGAAACTTTCAGATAGATTAATTCAAACACGAGATGAGCTGAATCAACATGTAAAAAATCTCCATACATCACACCCTATTGGCTGGAGTTTGTATGCCGCAATGAGTGATGAACTTCGATATCGGGATACACCGCATTTACGTTTTCCTGATATCAGTATTGCGACTTTGACGGCAGAAAAACGGGAGCTAATGAGTGAGATAGTGACACAAGCTGTAAGTTTACGTCAGCTCGTCAACGAAAATGCGAAAGATGTATTGAATGGTTTTGCCGAAGGTTTAGTTGAACCAATTTGGAGTTTGGCATGGCAAGAAAAGTATCAAATATTACAAGATCAACTTGTAGACCAGATACAACGTTTGCAAAATTCAATGTCTGCTTGGCAAGAGGTCTTTGAGTTTGAAGAAAAGCAAAATCTGAGTCAGGTTAAACATGATGTTTCTATTTTTAAAGCATTATCTGATCTCGTTCAGCAAACCGATTTAAAATTATTAAGTATTATTAAAGATTTAAATTTAGGAACAATCACACAAGCGAAACAAATAGTCCAAGATTTAAGACAACAGCGTTCTTCATTAGTTGGCCAATACCAATCTCAAATTTATCAAGCAGATTTAAGTCAAATTGGTTTTAAATGGCGTGAAGCAGAATCAAAAATTTTTCCATTCTCATGGTTTGCTAAGTTTCAGTTGAGAAATTTGCTCAAAACTTATCAAAGCTCAACTCAACGTCCTACAGCTTTGGCTGTTGCACATGACTTGCCAATTTTGCAACATATCCAAAGTCAACAAAGACAGTTCACTGAATGTGAAAATCAGTTGGCGAGTAAACTTGGTCCCTACTGGCAGAGTGAAGAGAGTACGTGGGAAAGTTTTGAAACTATTCATAATCAGTGGCAAGAAATTAAACAGATAGTTTCTTCAAAAATTACTGATCAAGCAACTTTATTAAAAGCTGTGGAATTTAGTAAAAATAATAGTTTGGATGAAATAAAACAAAACATAGCTCAAGTGGAAAATACATTCAGTCAATTGCTGAATGATCATGCACTAAAAAATGATGCTCAACTTACTCCATATCTAGATATTAATTTTAATGAAATTCTCGCAAGACAGCAGCAATTACAACAATACAGTTCATCTTGGAGACATTGGTTAAATTGGCAAGCTATAAAAAGCCAGTTGATTCAACATGGGTTAAAACCGTTGGCCTTTGAACTCTTAGATACTCCATTGGAGTTGGATGCTGCTTTAAAGCGTTTGAATATTAATTTAGCGAGGCACTGGATTACTCATCAATTTAGTCAACATCCAGAATTAAATCAGTTCAATAGTCAGCAGCATGAGCAGAAAATCCAGACTTTTGCACAGCAAGACAGAGATCACCAGCTTGCTGCTAGTCATGAGATTATTCATCGTTGGAATGCTATTTTTAGTGAACAAGATAAACATAAGGCTCAGTGGACTGTTCTCAATAAAGAATTAGGTAAAAAGCGCCGTCATATTCCTGTACGCGAATTAATGCGTCAGATTCCTGATGTGTTAGTTGGGCTAAAACCATGTTTATTAATGAGTCCGTTATCAGTTGCTCAATATCTGGATACAGAAGCAAAATTTGATGTTGTGATTTTTGATGAAGCATCACAGATTCCCGTATGGGATGCGATTGGTGCATTAGCGAGAGGTAAACAGTCAATTGTGGTGGGTGATAATAAACAAATGCCGCCAACAAGTTTCTTTGGTAAAGGAGATTCTGAAGAAGAGGTCGATGAAGAAGTAACCGAAGATTTAGAAAGTATTCTGGATGAATGCCTTGCTGCTCAGTTACCTGAGTTGGCTTTGAACTGGCATTACCGCAGTCGTTATGAAAGTCTTATTCAGTTTAGTAATCAGAAATACTACAAAGGTGGTTTATTTACTTTCCCCGCACCTGTTGCTAAGGATACGGCTGTAAAATTGCATGTGGTTGAGGGTGTATACGACAAAGGCGATACACGTACCAATGCGAATGAAGCTAAAGCAATTGTTGAATTTATTATTCAGCATTTACAGTCACAGTTAGGGCAAGAGAACCCTCTGACCCTAGGTGTTGTCACTTTCAATATGACGCAGCAAAAGTTAATTGAAGATTTGTTGGATAATGAATTGGCAAATCATCCTGAGTTAGAGACATTGAGCAAGTCAGGCATTGAACCTTTATTCGTTAAGAATTTAGAAAATGTGCAAGGAGATGAACGAGATATTATCGTTTTCTCAATTACCTATGCTAAAGATCAAGATGGTCGCTTATCAATGAATTTTGGTGCGTTAAACCGTCAAGGTGGTCAGCGCCGTCTAAATGTAGCAATTACTCGTGCCCGTCAAGGATTACATGTTTTCTCTGCCTTGAGTCCAGAAGAAATTAATTTGGCACGTACGAATAGTGAGGGTGTAAGAGATTTAAAAGACTTCCTGATTTTTGCTCGTAGTGGTCAGTTGCATTTAAATTATACGGATCAAGGTAAACAGCAAACTAAAAAAGAATTTGTACAGTACCTACAAACTCAGCTACAAGAACAAGGTTGGAGTGTGGATCTTGGAATAGGTCAGGGTGATAGCTGTGTAGATTTAGCTATTAAGGATGATTTGAATTCGGGTAGTTATATTGCTGGTATTATAGTAGATGGTGAAAACTATGCTAAAGCAGCTACAGCACGAGATCGAGATCAGCTGAGACCAACGGTTTTAAATGGATTAGGCTGGGAGGTCTTATCTGTTTGGACGGTGGATTGGTGGTTAGATCCAGAACAAAACTTAACTAAATTTGTAAAAGTATTAGAAGAGATAAAAGCCAATCAAAATGTTGCTTAAATTATATAGAAACAGGTAAGGAGGCTTATTTGTTTCTGTATTTTTGAAAAATTGATATCTGACTGAGAGGAAGCCGGTTATGAGATTTGAATTGCTCTAGGCTAATTTTGAATCTATCTCATTAGTGTAATGCTATAACATTGAGATGCGTCTTATTGTTTTAAAGGCAATAATAGTACATATAATTTGAATTATCCCACCAATTAAGATTGCTAGCTGTAAACCATTTGTACCGCCATTCATTATGGTAAATATAGTTCCAAGAATAGCAACACCGATCGTCGCACCAAACATACGGGCAGCATTAATAAGCGCACTTGCAGTTCCAGATCGCGCTGCGATAGTTGAGCTAATCGCAATATTCATTAAGGGGCCAGTGGCACATCCCATACCTAGACCAGTCAAAATTAAACCCATTTCAGTGAAAATAATTGATTGAAAATTAGCACTTGCAGAAATTAAAAATAATCCTGAGCTAATAATTGCACTTCCTCCGATAGCCATTGTTCGTAGGCCATAGTGATGTGAAAGTGTACTAGAAAATGGAGAGACGATAGCAAATACGAGTGCCATAGGGATCAGGGCAACTCCTGCCATGGCAGTACTAAACTGACCGGTAGTTAGCCATGTTAGTGGTAATATGAACAGTACACCATACATGCCAAAAGTCATACCAGCTGTTGCGATCATTGCACCACGGAATGAGGATGAACTGAATATATCCAATGGTATTAGTGCTGCTGAGCCTTTCTTTGCTTCTACACGAATAAAAAGAAATAGCGTAATTAAGGCCAAAGCGAATGCGAAAATAGCTGTTTTCGGCGCTATATGAAACTGGATGGCAGCAAAAGCTAAGGACCCAAGTGAAACTGCACCTAAAATCTGAGCAAGTCCATCAACCTGTCGTCCTTGTGGATCAGATGATTCCTTTATAGAGATAGGGGAAAAAGCTAGAGCGGCTATACTGATAGGAATTACGATAATAAAAATACTTCGCCAACTGAAGTGGCTGATGAGTAATCCTCCAAGAGTTGGTCCTATTACAAAAGCTAGGCCATTACAGGCTGCCCAAATGCCAAGGATACGTCCACGTTCAGTAGCTTCAAGCCAAGTGACTCGAATAATTGCTAATGATGCAGGTATGAATAAAGCTGCTCCAAGTCCTGCTAATGATCGGCCAATTATTAGAATAAAAGCAGAAGGAGCAGCTGCACAAATTAAGGAAGCTATTGTAAAAATAGCTGCTCCTATCATGAATATAAAGCGACGACCATAGAGATCAGCAAGTAAGCCTCCAGTTAACAAAAAAATAGCATAGACCAAATTATAGCTATCTATAATCCACTGTAATGTGCTAACTCCAATGTTTAGATCACTCGCAATAGAATGTGTTGCAAGATTGATAATAGCTGTATCGATTTGAGCAACAAGAACAGCGAGACAAAGAGTTATTAATGCGAGTCTATGATGCTGAGGGGTTTTATTAGTTTCATTTAATTTTTTTGTATCGTTTAGATTATTTGGTGATTTCATTCTCATATCTGCAAATTTAAAACTTAATATTCACGAGTATATGGCTGGATTTGGGAAGATGCTTCGAGCAATATCGAAACATTGTCTATAACGAACTGGCTATTATTCTATCTTTGATAAGGAGATTGCAGTGCCAGCCTACTCGAATGTTATATCAACAGCTTTTTTAATTGCAGATCAGACACGTATGGCTATGCTTGTTGCCTTATTAGACGGGCGTTCATTACCAGCTGGTGAACTTGCTCGCATATCTGGAGTGACAGCTCAGACTGCTAGTTCCCACCTTACTAAATTATTGGAGGGTGGTTTAATATCCGTCGAAATGGAAGGTCGTCATCGTTATTATCGGCTCGCGGGTAGTCATATAGCACAAATTCTCGAATATCTTGCAGTTGTTTCCCCTGAAGTTTCAGGCAGAACAAAAGTATTGAGTCAAAAGGATCGCCAATTACGGTTTTGTCGCCGTTGTTATGATCATCTAGCAGGACAAGTGGGGGTAGCGATAACCACAGCTTTGGAAAATCATGATTATATTCGAGTAGTTGAAGATAAGCAGTTTATTGTTACATCATCAGGAATAGAATGGTTTTCCTCTATTGGTCTAAATGTCAGTTTAATTAAATCAAGTCGTAGAGGGCTTGCTCGACAATGTCTGGATTGGACAGAACGTGTTCATCATCTAGGTGGGCCATTGGGGGTACACCTCATGAATCATTTGTCAGTAATTGGTTGGTTACGTTATTCAAAATCGTCCCGTGCAGTACAAATTACTCAGAGAGGAATAGTTGAGTTGAACAAGCAACTCGGTGTAGATATAACATCTATTGATATTATTAATTAATTTATGTTCCTCAATATATTCTTAAACGAATCTAGTCAAGGGGTTAAAAGATTACTAAAATTATAGTTGTATACTATTTAAGGATGACAATTAGAAATGAAAAAGTAGTAAAGCAATTTTTAGGACCACCACTATTAAACTTTCATTTAATCCAATGTTAAAGTAATTAATTCTTCTAGGTTGAGTTTATGTTTAGATTTTTAACTAATTAAATACTTTAGGAGTATAGTAGTAATTATTAATCTATTTAAGCAATATCTTAAATATAATTATTTCGAATTTACTATTTTCGATACATAGAAAGATTCGC
>NZ_JRVL01000157.1:0-4498 GCF_054823985.1 Acinetobacter sp. GN11
CTTTTAATTTTTTTCCTTCATCACTTAACGTAATAATAACTTGGCGTTCATCTTGCGTTGAGCGAGTGCGGTGAAGAAAATGTAGGGCTTCTAATTTTTTCAGAATAGGGGTGAGAGTTGATGATTCTAAAAAAAGCTTGGCACCAATTTCTGAAACAGTAACTTCATCCTGTTCCCATAAAACTAACATCACCAAATATTGAGGATAAGTAATACCCAAAGGCGTTAGGAGTTTTCGGTAAAGCTGATTAAGAGCTAAATTTGTTGAATAGACGAGGAAACATAGTTGATTCTCAAGCTTTAAGTTTTTACAGTCTTGGTCCATATATTCCTCAAAGAAACTAATATTGCTTTTGTAGTATATCGCGTTCTATTCAGTTTCTTAAATGTTCATAAGAATAGGTTATGAATAAAGTAAATTAAGGTACATAAAAAATGGAATAATTAACTCAATTATTCCATAAAATAAAAATCTTTTAGATAAAACTGTCTACCATAGATCTGCAATTTTTTTCATTAAACGTGCACGATATTTAGCAGTAGGATTATTTACACTACGTTGTTGCTCTTGTTCATAAAAATTTTGCCAAGCAGTAATCATTTCAAGTGTTGTTCCTTGTTTTTTAATCATAGAAACATCTGCTGGTTGAATATTTTCTAAACGTTGTCTTGCGCCTTCTGCGCCAGTTCCCCATCCTATTATTCTTTGGCCAAATGCAGGCAAAGGAATATCTTTAGGAGTAGAGGGAAGAATATCTGATTTGAGTTGTGCGGTTGGTGAAACGAAATGATTCGTTGTACCAAACTCTGCATAACAATGAATATTTGCCCCCAAGCAAAAAAAGCTAAATAAGTATTTCCACATGAATAATTAAACTTTTAATAGTGAATTAATTTACGGTGTGTCATTAGAGGCATTGAAGAACGGACGAGATCTTGTGCTGTTAAATCAAAAGGTACAGTGATTAAACCATTCCCTTCATATCCAATCATACTTAAAATTTGACCACGACTATCTGTTGCCCCAGAGTGTCCCCAGGTTTGTCGTTTTTCACCATGCCAGCCCTGTTGTGCTGCACCTAAAACATAACATTGGCTATCCATTGCCCGAGCCTGTAGCAGAAGTTGCCAATGCATTTGCCCAGTTGTGTAGGTAAATGCAGCAGGAGCAGTAAGAAGATGAGCGCCTTGTTGTCTTAGTGTTAGAGCAAGCTCTGGAAAACGTAAGTCATAACATACCATTAAGCCAATATTGCCAAAAGGGGTAGATGTGACTACTACGTCTGTTCCTGGTTCAAAGAAACGAGACTCTTGATAACCGCCGACCGCATCACCAACTTGTACATCAAATAAATGGATCTTGTCATAACGTGCTTCTGTACGCTCAGGACTGATACAGAGGCTAACGGTTCGGACGCGACCATCTTGAATCGTAGATCCATCTGGACGGAATGGACATGGTAAGGTTCCAGCCACAATCCAGATTTGATATTGATGTGCTAGTTGCTCAAGCCTTTGTTGAATAGATTCAAATTGCTCAGCAGTTTCACGTTGTTTTCCAGCAGCAAAACATACAAAGTTTTCAGGGAAAACAATCAGGCTAGCATTTTGCGCCTTGCTTTGTTGAATCAAAGACTCAATGACTTGAAAATTATTTTCAATATCATCTTGAGAGTTCATTTGAGCAACAGAAACAAGGGTCATATTCTAATCCGGCTTAATCGTGAAAATCAGGCATTTTGCTTATCTGATACCTGCTCAAGCGTATCTTGTTCTTTCTGTAACTGCTTCACAAGTGGCTCAAACATATTCTGATTGTTTGCATTGAGTTTCATCAATGTCTTATGTGCATCCAGAACAGTTCTTAGCATTGCATTATGAGTGATTTGTTCATCTGTTAACGTTAACGTACAAACATTAGGATCACCACAGTAATTCAAAATGACAAAAACCTGCCCTAGCCCCATACTGTTGGCTAAGGTTGTGATATCTGGATTGGTAGATAGCATCACAGCTTGAATATGATGAGTCTGTTTCAGCTTTAAACCTAGCTTAGCTAAGATACCTAATACAGTACTATCAATAAATGTTGTTTGGGTTAAATCAACGATTGCACCAACAACATTCTCTTGCTGTTCAATTCTGTTTAAAAGTTTGTCTAGACTTATACAAGAATGGGCTCGCACTTCACCAATAAGTTTGAAAATATGCGTTCCATTTAAGCTTGCATATTCAACATGACCTGTTGACATATAAATGCCATTTTCAGAGAAGGATAGAAAAATTATCACATAGTGCCATCTCAGACTCAAGAGTCCTTAGGTCGTATATTATGTAATTAATTGATTCGTAAATTAATTCATTCGACAAAGACTGAAGATGGCAATATCATCGGCCACATGATCGGGTGCTTGAAATGATTGATTTTGCAAATGATGGACCAATTGTTGGAACTGATCATTCAAACCACCATCAAAGGGTTCGAGGGCTCCATCAGAGCAAACAATGAAGCGCGCATGGCGATTTAGTGTGCAAATATGCTCTTCAACTTCGAGTTCATCAGTTAAACCTAATGGGAAACTGCTCGTTGTTAGAATTTTGGGTGCTTGATTAGGCTCAAAAATGATAGGAGGGGGGTAATGCCCAGCACTTGACCAGCGAAGAGTATGCGTTTCAAGGTTTAAAATACCCACCACAATCGTAATGTGCTTTTCGATATTCTCTTGAACCAACATTCCGTTTAATTTTTTAATTAATTGTCTTGGGGTTTTAGATCGACCATGAAAAGCTGCCATCCATGATGTTAATAAACTACTCGTTACACCATGACCTGAAACATCAGCAAGATAGAATAAAACTTCTTTATCATTTAATTTCCAATAGTCGTACCAATCACCGGAAAGATAAGCTGAAGGCTGAAAGAAAGTTTCGACTTCATAATTTAATAAATCAATTGGATTGGGTAATAATCGTTTTTGCAGTTCAGCAGCCGAAGGTAAATCACGACTGTCTTGATTACGCTTATATTGAGCATCAATTTTTGATAGTGCTTTATTTAAATCGCTAGGTAACTGATTCCATACCCAACCTGCAAGAGCACCTGCTTCCCAGGCATGAGCTAAAGCGGCACCTTCGTGCTCAAAAGCAATGACCACAGTGGGTAAATTCCACTTATAAGTCAGGAAATCTTGTACATCAGCAATTGCAATGATGGTTGGATCATATAAATCTAAATCATCTATGTTAATGACTTGTAAGCCTGGCAGTTTATCCAAAGCTTGCTCTAAATAAGGCATAGAGCGTGTCGGTTTAATAAAATACATAGAAGATATGGTAGTCCTTTTATATGATCACTTTATTCATCATAGAGTATGTATGATCAAAATCAAGGTATTGCCGAACCCTCAATCCAAGCAATACCTTTATTTCATCTTAAGGGTTTTGATTCTCATCTGTTGTATCTTGTGAATCATCATCAATGAAAGACACATCAGCTGAATCGCCCTTTTTCTCAGCAATCTGGAAGGCTTTACGCTGGAGATATAAGTCTCGAATCATGGCATATTGATCACCTTGTAAGGTTTGATCTAAGTCAAGATATTGGGCACGTGTATCAACAGCTTGTAATACATTACTTGACCAATAAAGACCTTCTTGATCATCCATAACATATTTCTGTGGACGAGCTTGGGCATCTACTGCTAAACCAAAACCATCACGTAAGGTACTTGGACCAAAGAAAGGTAGCATAAGGAATGGACCAGAAGGAACGCCATAGTAACCAAGAGTTACACCAAAATTCTCTTCCTCAGTTGGTAAGCCTAAGCGGCTTGCAGGGTCAGCCAGACCAAGAGTAGTTAATGTGTTAATCGTAAATCGGCCTAAAGTTTTTGCTGCACGACTTGGGCGACCTTGAATAAGCTGATTGACAGCATTCCATGGTTCACCAAGATTTTTACGGAACTGGCGATAAGAGCCACGTACATCTTCTGGGGTCTTTTCTCTATATTGAACGGCAACAGGACGCAAGAAATTGCGATCCAACATATCATTAAAAGAATAAATTGGACGGTTCAATGATTGCAAAGGATCTTTAACTAAATCTGGTTGTGCTGCATTTGCATTAATTTTTAAATCTTTAACTTTAATATTTTTTAAATCTTTAATAATTTGTGAGCGGGGATGATTTGGCCCCGTTTCTTCTAACGAACTAGCATTAGCAGATTCACTTGTCATGTTTTCTTGAGCGTATATAGAAGTGCAAACACCTACAGATAAAATGCTTAGTAAAATTAAATTAGAATAATTCATATAATTCCTTAACCGCCAGCCAGGCTAATACTTAATGTGCAGTTGGATGGAGATATGCTTCAATACAAAATCGATAACCTATTATCAAGGTAAAATTGATCAAATAATATAGATAAAATGCTAAAAAGACTAAAAAATGAGCATACGATAATATTAAATTAAAAAAGGGGTTGCCAACGAGATTTAA
>NZ_JRVL01000158.1:0-10139 GCF_054823985.1 Acinetobacter sp. GN11
ACTAGATATTATTTTCACCATTTGATAAAAAATAATATATTTACCATCTAGTAAAAGGAGATTAGGAAAATGGTTGCAGTATTTCAACATCTTGGACGTAGTGTACTAAACCGCCCTCATTTCTTTATTGCTTTATTAATGGGATTTATTACAGCAAGTATTCTGACATGGTTAACCTCATGGAAATGGTCAACTGTTTTATTAGTCAGCTGGAATACTTCCATTAGTATATATTTACTACATGTTTGGCAGCTCATGAAAAGTGCTGATCATTCACAAATGCAGCAGCAAGCTAAAAAACAAGACGAAAGCAAATGGGTCATTATGCTCATTGTTTTATTAGCTTTAAGCATGTGTCTAGTTGCTATTTTAATACAGCTCTCACAACTTCCTTCTGATCATTCTGCAAAGTTAGGACATGTCGCTTTAGCTTTACTCACTATTGTTTCGGCATGGCTTTTTATGCATACCGTTTTTGCTCTACATTATGCTCATGATTTTTACATGGCTTTATCTAGAAATGAAGAAAACGGTGGTTTAGATTTCCCAGGAACAAAACAGCCCACCTATCCTGATTTTCTATATTTTAGTTATATTATTGGGACTTCTGCCCAAACTGCCGATGTTTCGATTACCACCAAACATATGCGTCTTTTAAACTTATTTCATGCAGTGTTATCTTTTGGGTTTAATACCACCATTTTAGCGATCTGTATTAACGTTGCTGCTGGCTTTCTTACCAACTAAAACTTGTATTTAGAAAATAAAAAGTCACCCAAATGGGTGACTCTGAACAGTCTAGGTTTACAACAATGAGCCCATAGTGCTTTGTTTTAAGCCTTCACGTTGTTTGATGGTTTCAAGATAACGCGTAATGGCTGGATGGGATTCAATAGCACCCATCTTCAATTGCCATAACAGCATTGCTCCAACACTTACATCTGCGGCAGTAAATTGTTCACCACACACATACGGATTTGCTTCACTAAGCCCTTGTACTACAGCTTGATAAGCATCGTTGTAATCACCATAACCCACAAACATTTTTTGCTCAGGTGATACGTCTATTCCAAGAGCTTTATCAACACCAGCAGCTTCCCATGGGCCTGCCATCAAAAATAACCAGCGATAGTACAAACCACGTTTAGGATCATCGAGTGCAGGAGCTAAACCTTTATCAAAAAATTTATCAGCCAAATAAGCACAGATTGCACCCAGCTCATAAATCACGACGTCGCCATCCACCAATACTGGCACTTTTCCAAAAGGGTTAATTTTTAGATATTCCGGTGTTTTCATTTCAGTCTTGTATTCGACTTCAATACGTTCACAATCAACACCTAATTCGACTAAAAGCCAGTCGGCCACAACACCACGTGATTCTTTGTTAGTATAAAGTTTAAGGCTCATTTTTATGGCTCCTTGTTTATCGTGGAACCTAGTCTACAAAACCTCTTTGTCAGTTTTTGTCAGTAGTCTTCGATTCTTGTGCCCACCACTGCTGAAATAATTGTTGCTTAAATGATGGATATAATTCTTGGCTTAGACTCAGCTGTTGAATACGATCAAGTCTAAAATGTCTAAAATCCTGCCTGAGTTCACACCATGCAGCCAATAAAATTTTGTCATTAAAATAACCCAAGGCAAAAGGCCACAAGGTTCGAACACTGCTTCGTTGGTGCTCATCATGATAATGCAGCGAAATTTTGACTTGCTGCCGAATGGCTAAACGCACCTGTTCGACTCGATTTTCATCTACAGGCAGCCATGTATTAAACGCTCTTAAAGTCGTTTGCTGTAATAAATATTGACGATGCTCAGGCAAAACAGAATTCAATTTAGCTAATACAGATGTAGAGGCCGATTGTAACGATTGATCTGGCACACTCTTCAACCAATACAATGCCAAAAAAATAGCTTCGACTTCATTTTCATTGAGCGTCATTGGCGGCAGTACAATATCTTCTTTAAGCTGGAAACCTATACCTGCCGATGCCTCAATGGCTACACCCTGCTCACGTAAGCTATCGATGTCCCGATAGACACTTCGGACACTAATTCCCATACGCTCAGCGAGAACTTGCGCGGTGATTGGATAACGGGCTTCACGAAGTTGTTGTAAAAGATTTAATAGACGAATAGAACGACGCATTTTTCTCTTCTTATTGTTATTAGACATATAATAAGAGGGAATAAATTCCCCCTTCTTATATTATTCTAAATTATGCAACATCTACCGTAGATAACTTTGCATACTCTCTTAAAAAGTTGTGCAGGTCAGGTACATCTTTGGCAATGGTTAAAGGCTGGAACTGTTGTAGAACTTCGATCGAATGCACGCCGTAGCCCACACCAATACGTGGCATGTTTAACCGCTGAGCCATCTCAAGATCATAGCTACTATCACCAATCATTATCGCACGCTCAACACTCACCCCAGTAACTGTTAAGATTTCTTGCAACATGAGTGGATCTGGTTTAGATCTGGTTTCATTGGCTGCTCGAGTCACATCAAAAAGATGAGTACTCTGTGTTTTTGCGATTACACGATCTAACCCACGACGGTTTTTACCCGTTGCAACTGCAAGTTTTAAACCTTGAGCTTTTAAATCATGTAAGAGTTCAGCAACACCATCGAACCATGCATCATTTGTAGAATTCGCAATATAGTGATCGCCATATGCTTTTAGAATTGAATCATGTAACTCAGGTTCTTCTGGGAATAAGGTTTGCATGACTTCAGGCAAGCCTAAACCAATAATGCTTTTTGCTGCTTCATCGGTTAAAGACAATTCATGCTGCTCTGCGGCATGTTGCAAGCTAGCAACAATCTGTCCAACAGAGTTATATAAAGTCCCATCCCAGTCAAAAATAACTAATTCGGTTTTTAGACTCATTTTGCCACTCTCAAAGCCTTTAATAACTGGGTCATGTCTTCTGGCAACGGTGCTTCAATCGGTGGATAACCCGGAATATCTAAACGCATTGCGTGTAAACATAGACGGCGTGCTTCAGGACCAGTGTACGCAGTCGTGTGTCCATATTTGTCATCACCAATCAATGGGTGTCCAATGCTTAAACCATGCACACGAATCTGATGAGTACGACCTGATAAAGGTGACGCATGGATCAATGTTGCATTTTTAAAGCGCTCTGCTACAACCCATTCAGTTTTACTTGGTTTGCCATCTTTAGTCACACGTACACGACGCTCGCCATTTGCCAGCTCATATCGCAATAAAGGCGCATCAATCAGCTGTTTATCTAAGCTCACTTGACCTTTAACAATTGCGGCATAGGTTTTACGAATTTTGTGCTCACGCAACATATCTTGTAGTTGTTTTAATGTGCTACGTTTTTTACTAATCATAACAAGACCTGAAGTATCACGGTCAATACGATGAATAAGTTCTAAATATTTTTTGCCTGTCGCTGCACGTAGTGCCTCAATCAGACCATATGCCATACCACTGCCCCCATGGACAGCAATACCTGAAGGCTTATTGACAACTAATAGCCCTTCATCTTCATACACCACACGGCTTAATAAGCCTTGTGCTACACTGTCACTAACAGGAGCGGCTGTTTCATCTTTTTGTTCGTAACGAATTGGAGCAACACGAATCTGGTCGCCAATCTCAAGTTTAGTCTCAGCTTTTACACGTTTTTTATTTACTCGAACCTGACTTTCACGAATCAAACGATAAATACGACTTTTAGGTACACCTTTTAAACGCGAGAACAGGAAATTATCAATTCGTTGTCCTGCTTGATGTTCATCCACCTCAAACCAAGTGACACTTTGCCATTGCTGTGTAGAATTCATACTAATATTTAAACCTGAATTTTTGCTAAATTTGATTAAAAAATGACCGTTTAGCTTAGTTTTTTCACAAGAAATCTAAGCTTAGCCCATAGGCAGATGCTGCAAGGTTTGATATAGTCAGCGCACGGATACCGCCGTAAGTGAACATCTAATAGGGAATTTCCCTGATTGAAACCTCAATCAAAATGATGCTTTCACCATCAGCTCGGATAGGTCCTAAAGAATTATGCCGACGCCGAAGGCTTATTATATCGGCAAAATGACAAACTGTTGCGTTTAATTCAGTTTGTTCAAAAAAATATGTTACCAACTCTAGTTGGTTATGGAACGTAAACTGATACACATCAGACAAATCGCTCCTTAATGTTGCCTTCAGGCTAAAGCGTTGATGCATTGGAACTGCCGAAAGCACCGATACGATGAACATTCCGTATCAAACTTCTAAAAAGAAGTCACTTCGCGCACAATGACAGTGAAAGTCATTAACCAATGCACCGCTCACCCGCCAGTGAAGCACTAAGGAAGTCCGATTTAAAGGTTGAAGCAGTATTGCCTACATCACAGACGAGAATCGAAGTTCAGGCTAAATGTAGCCGGTAACAGATGACTCAGACCACAAATATTTTGAGATCTGGGAAATGATCCGTCATGTTCGATGTTCGTTCAGCACCTTTAAGTTTGTGCGATATGTTTGTGTGGGTCACTATTAGGTGTCACACCCATGAAACGTATGTTGATTAATGCAACTCACGCAGAAGAAGTCCGCGTTGCACTTATCACTGGTAATCGTCTTTACGATTTTGATTTAGAAAATCGTACCCGAGAACAGAAAAAATCCAATATCTATAAAGGCCATGTAACCCGCGTAGAACCTTCTTTAGAAGCTGTGTTTGTTGAATATGGCGCAGGCCGTCAAGGCTTCTTGTCTATGCGCGAAATTGCGAATAGCTATTTCCAAGCAGACCCGCGACAAACTTCAAACATTCGTGAACTCATCACTGAAGGTACTGAATTACTTGTTCAGGTTGAAAAAGAAGAACGTGGTAATAAAGGCGCTGCCCTTTCTACATTCATCTCACTTGCAGGACGTTATTTGGTTCTTATGCCAAATAACCCGAAAGGCGGTGGTATTAGCCGTCAAATTTCAGGTTCTGTACGTGAAGAATTAAAAGAAATTTTAGCTTCTTTAAATTTACCTCGCGGCATGAGTGTTATTGTGCGTACCGCAGGTATTGGCCGTACTCAAGAAGAATTACAGTTAGATTTACAGCATTTGCTTGACCTTTGGGCACAAATCCAAGGCACAGCAAGTTCTGGTCCGTCTCCAATGCTTGTTCATCAAGAAGCTGGCGTAGTCACTCGTGCTATCCGCGATTACTTACGTGATGACGTTGCAGAAATTTTAATTGATAGCGAACAAGCTTATAACGAAGCATATAACTTTGTTAAAGCAGTTATGCCTCGTCAATTAGACAAACTTAAAACTTATACTTTAAACGAGCCATTGTTTGCTCATTTTGGTATTGAAAGCCAAATTCAAACTGCTTACGAGCGTGAAGTAAAACTTCCTTCTGGTGGTTCAATCGTAATTGACCAGACTGAAGCTTTAGTTTCAATCGACATTAACTCTGCGAAATCAACTCGTGGACATGACGTTGAAGAAACTGCGCTTAATACAAACTTAGAAGCAGCAGAAGAAATTGCTCGCCAACTTCGTCTTCGTGACATTGGCGGTTTAGTTGTTATCGACTTCATCGATATGACTAAAGAACGCAACCAACGCATGGTTGAAGCAAAACTTCGTGAAGCAACACAAAGCGACCGTGCACGTATCCAGTTTGGCCAACTCTCTCGTTTTGGCTTAATGGAAATGAGCCGTCAACGCTTACGCCCATCACTTGAAGAAGCAACCGGATATGTTTGCCCACGCTGTCATGGCACGGGTATGGTTCGTGACTTACGTTCACTTTCGCTTTCAATTATGCGTAAAGTAGAAGAAATTGCACTTCGTGAACGTCATGGTGAAGTACAAGTAGAAGTTCCTGTTGAAATTGCAGCGTTCTTACTTAATGAAAAACGCCACAGCCTTGTTTATTTAGAACAAACTTCTAGTGTTCGTGTGACTATTTTACCTCACCCACACTTAGAAACACCTCACTATGAAATTCAGTACAATCCAGATGGATTTGCACCATCTAGCTATGAGCGTACTGAAGCAACTCGTTCAAGCGAGAAAGAGTTAGGTTATGAATCTTCTGAATGGCATTTAGAAGAAGCAGATCATGGCCATACTCATGCAGCTCCTGCTGCAAACAACACAACCGGTCAAAAGAAAGTAAATCAACCAGCTCAACCTTCTGCTGCTCAACCAAGCACTCAAAAAGCAGCGAGCCCTTGTGCATGGTTAGAGAACCTTTTTGTTCAAAAACAAGCTAAAACTGTTGATCAATCTCGCTCGGCACAGAACGCTGCTGCGACAATTGAACAAATGGTGAATACTGGCGCTGTAAGCCGTGGCCAGTTTGGACAAGTCGTAGTACCAGCAGTTGCTGAAGTTGTTTCGGCGCCATCTAACAATGCTTATATTTCGCAATCTCCTGCTAAACAGGAAGTTCGTGAGAATGTTGAAAAAGACGATAAAGTACAACAACGTCCAAACAACAAAAAACGTAAGCACAAAGAGCAACGTGAACAACATCACCATACTCAAGAGCCACAGCAACTACAGCAGCAACAACCACAACAGGTTCATGAAGAAGTTGTACAGTTATCACGTCAAGAACAACGTGAGTTAAAACGTCAACAAAAACGTCCGCACCCTGATCAGCCACATCCACAACATCAAAATGATGGACAACAAACTGAAAATGCCGTGCCGCGTCGTGACCGTAATAATCAACAACGCCCGAACCGTCCAAATCGCCACCGCGATCCAAGCGTATTAAATGAAAATCAAAATGCGCCGGCACCAGTAGTTGTTGATGAGAAACAAATTAAGGTTGATTTGATTGATGCTCCAAAGCATGAAGTCATGAATACAGCCTTAGTGATCAATGTTGATCAGGCACAAAGTGAAATTATCGCTTTAACTCCTGAGCAGCCTGTTAAACGTACTGAGACAGCACCTGTTGTTGAAGTCGTTCAAGAGTCGGCTCCAGCACCTGTTGCTGTTGTAGAAGAGACGGTAACTGCTGAAGCAGAAGAAACTACTCCTCCAGCACACAACAAAAAACAACCGCAAATTCAACGTGCGAGTAATGATCCTCGCATGCGTCGCCGTGAACAACGCAACGCAAAACGTGCTAAAGCTGCGGTACCGTCTATTGCCCCATCGCAAATTCCAACTTTGGCGCAATACACAATTGGTAGCTTGATTCGTCATGTTTATGGTGAAGACTGCACAGTATTGATTGAACAGTTTGGTTTAGTTCCAACGTTTAATCGTGCATTGCTAAAATTTGCAGAACAGTACGCAAGTACTCTAGTAACAGAAGTCGCGTCTGATGCTGAAGACAAGAAGCCTGTTACTCGTGATGCAGAGCTTCCAAGCAACAAACCATCACAAGAAGCAGAGCCTGCGCCTGTACTTGCATTGACGCCACACAAAGAGTCGACACCACGTGTTGCTAATGATCCGCGTGAACGTCGTCGTTTAGCAAAACTTGCTGCTGAACAAGCTTTTGAGCAAGTTAAACAACAACACTCTGCACCAGAAGAAGCTGCTCCTGTAGCTCCGATTGTTGAAGAAACTATTGTTGCTCCTGTTGCTGAAACGCAAGCACCTGTTGAATCAAAACAACAACCGCTTGAGCTTGATCAGGTGACTGAAGTAGCGCAAAGTGAAACAAGCGTAGAAGAAACACCAGCGACAACTGTGGTTGAAGCTCCGGCTGTGAAACAACCGAGAGCCAAAGCCAAAGCAGCTACAGAACAAGCGGTAGCACCAACAGAAGCTACTGCAGAGGTTGAATCAGACGATTCTAAGGCAGATCTGGACAAACCAAATCGCCCTCCTCGTCGTCCTCGTGGTCGTCCACCAAAGAAAGCAAATCCTGTAGCTGAGTAAATCATTTGCTCAATTGCAGCTAATTTAAACAAACCTAGTCATTTCGATGACTAGGTTTTTTTTGTTATTTTTAACCAATTAGGTTGATTGCACTAGAAGAAAAGTTTTAAAAGCATGGTGAACCATGAAAAATACTGTACTTTTGCCAACGCAACCTTTTTTGGATTGATCGAAAAATAAATAGGATTGATATGAGCCAGACAACACAGACCGATATCATTACGCTTGGTGATGTTGCAACAAGACTTCCTAGCTTCATCCCCAAAGTACCCCATATCCTGAATGGTCTTAAACAGGCTTACTTAAGAACAGCAAATACACCAACGGGATTAGGTGTAGCTTTTGAAAAAGCTGTTAAGCGAAATCCGCAAGGTATTGCATTATTATTTGAAGATCAAAGTTACTCATATGAAGCTTTAAACGAATGGGCTAACCAGATTTCTCATTACTATCTCTCTCTCGGCGCACGTAAAGGTGACGTGATTGCCGTAATGGTTGAGAACCGTTCTGAGCTTATTGCCACGATTGTAGGTTTAGCTAAAATTGGGGTAACTATTGCTCTTGTTAATACCTCTCAAGTAGGTAAAGTCCTCGCTCATAGTATCAATCTTGTCAAACCAATTGCCGTCATTGCAGGTGAAGAAGTTCGAGCGGTAATTGATGAAATTCGTCAGGACCTGAATGTTCCTAAAGACCGTTTTCATTGGTTTGCAGATCAGGCTACACGTCAAAATGCGGGAACAGCACCTCAAGGTTATGCCAATCTTGCAATAGAAATTGATCAATTCCCAAAATTTAACCCATCGACTACGCAATCTGTTCATGGAAATGATGGCCTGTTTTATATTTATACTTCGGGTACTACAGGCTTACCAAAGGCTGTTATTTTCAAACACAGTCGCTGGACGCTCGCATATGGCACCTATGGTCATATTTTAAACCTTGGTCCAGATGATGTGATGTATGTAACTTTACCGCTTTACCATGCAACAGGTGTCGTAGTTTGCTGGTGTGGTGTGATTGCGGGAAGCTCTACCCTTGCAATTCGACGTAAATATTCAACCAGTGCATTCTGGAAAGACGTTCAGAAATTTAATGCCTCTGCAATTGGCTATGTTGGAGAGCTTTGCCGTTACTTAATGGATGCCCCTCCTACAGAAATTGACCGTGCCCACCGCGTAACCAAAATGATCGGTAACGGCATGCGTCCAAACATCTGGGATAAGTTCAAACAACGTTTTGGTGTGCAAGAGGTTCTTGAGCTTTATGCATCAAGTGAAGGCAATGTCGGGTTTAGTAATATTTTCAACTTTGACAACACCGTAGGTTTCTCTCCTACGCCATACGCCATTATTGAGTTTGATAAAGAGAAAAACGAACCTGTGCGCGATAAAAAGGGTTGGTGTAAAAAAGTTAAAGCAGGTGAAATCGGTTTGCTGGTCGGTAAAATTACCAGTCGCTCGCCTTTTGACGGCTATACGGACCCAGAAAAGAATAAATCTGTGATTATGAAGGATGTCTTTAAAAAAGGTGACTCATATTTCAACACAGGTGACCTTGTTCGTAATATTGGTTTCCGTCATGCCCAGTTTGTTGACCGCTTAGGTGATACCTTCCGCTGGAAAGGCGAAAATGTATCTACTACTGAAGTTGAGAACATGGTTTGTGAGTATGACAAGATTGCTGAAGCGGTGGTCTATGGTGTAGAAATTCCAAATACCAACGGTCGTGCGGGGATGGCAGCAATCACACTTGCTGATGGTGCCGAGTTAAATGAGTCTGATTTAACCGAAATGGTTACTATATTTAAAAAATGCCTACCCGCTTACGCAGTACCCGTATTCTTACGTGTGCAAGCTAAAGTTGAAACAACAGGTACTTTTAAATATCAAAAGAATAAATTGAAGGAAGATTCGTTTAATCCAGGCAAAACTTCTGAACGTTTACTCGCTTTATTACCTGGTGCGAGCAGTTATTGTGACGTCACAACTGAAATTTTTGACAACATTCAGGCATATAAATACCGTTTTTAGTTCATTTTTTAGCTAAACAAGAGGAAATCGTGCTTTTTATAGGCAATCATGCAAATGTTTTTGATTTACCTCTTGTGTTAGTTGAATAACTTGCTAAAATACGCGACATCAAAACAAAGGTGGTGTTAGAAAACTTTTAGTTATCTTGCACTTCACATTCAAACAGTGTTTGAATGTTTGTTCAGGGTCGTTAGCTCAGCTGGTAGAGCAGCGG
>NZ_JRVL01000159.1:0-893 GCF_054823985.1 Acinetobacter sp. GN11
ACAAATCATAGTAAGACATTTTTTGGATTAGTCTTATGGAACTACGCCACCTCCGATATTTCATTACCGTTGCTGAAGAATTAAATTTTAGTAAAGCCGCTCTTAAACTTTTTACTGCACAACCCTCCCTTAGCCAACAGATTAAAGATTTAGAAGAAGATGTTGGTGTACGACTTTTAAATCGCACTAAACGTAAAGTTGAGTTAACTGAAGAAGGTGTAGTCTTTTTAGAACATGCTCGTCTCACCCTTGCTCAAGCTGAAAAAGCAGTTGCTCTGGCACGACAGGTTTCTAAGGCTAAGCAGCAACTGTTACGTATTGGTTTTGTCCCCATTGCAGAAATGAAAATTTTCCCTTACGTTCTTCCTAATCTGCGATTACAACACCCCGATCTCATCATTGAATTATCGAACCTAAACAATACTGAACAACTTAAATCCTTGAAAAAAGGTGAGTTGGACATTACCTTTACGCGAGAAAACACAGATAGTGATGAAATCCAAAGCCAATTTGTTTTGACTGAACCCCTGATTTTTTTACTTCCAAAGAATCATCCACTTACTCAGTATGACCGAATTCCTGTCCATGCCTTACAAGGTGTTGACTTTATTATTCCTGCTGCCGAGCAGTCACAAACATTACATAACACCATTTTAAACTTTGCCAAAACTCACAATATTGACCTCAATATTGTTCAAAAAGCAGATAGCATGTTGTTTAATATTAACTCTATTGGCTCTGGATTAGGTTGTACAATTTTACCAGCCTACGTTGCACCTTTAGGAATCAAAAACACAGTAGTTCGCCCGCTCGATATCGAGTTACCGACACTGGATTTATTCGTGAATTACCGTAAAAACTCACAGTCTTTAGGTGTCCAAAAATTCATTGAC
>NZ_JRVL01000160.1:0-8541 GCF_054823985.1 Acinetobacter sp. GN11
GTTATGCTCTACCAACTGAGCTATTCCCGCGTGCCGCTTATAATACATTAAGCGAAACATGGGTCAACAACTTTATGCAAATAAATATGCTGATTGCATAAAATAAAATCAGAAATGAGCAAATAGATATATTTTTACCGTTAAGTTGCCGAATAAATAGACATTTTGTTTGAAGCCAAAGCGTACAAGAGCAACTTTTGTTTGTGTGTAGACAGGGTATACTAGGTTCAAATATACGAATAATCGTAAAAGGAAAAGCTATGAGTCTTGAACAACAATTGATTGAACGGTTACAAACCCTTGCACCCAGCCATTTGGAAGTCATCAATGAGTCTGCTGGACATGGTGGTTATTTTCCAGGTAAAGAGTCACATTTTAAAGTGATTGTAGTGAGTGAAGAATTTAATGGGTTGCGTTTGGTTCAACGTCATCAAAAAGTTTATGCTTTAGCTTCAGACTTAATGAATCCAGGTCAAATTCACGCTTTAGCAATTCATGCTTATTTACCAAGTGAGTGGCAAGGTCAGGCACCTGCTAGCCCAGAATGTGCACATGCAACTAAAAGCTAAGGGCTAATTTCATGGATGCACATTTACTCACTAAAATTATTCATATGACTGCGGTAGCTGCTGCACTTATGGTTTTTGTCTTCCGCGCTTCAACTTTGTTTGTGGGCGTGCAAGGAGAGCAACCAAATCCGGCGGGACGCAAAATATTAGTTGCCTTACAGCATTTGTCGTTTACCGTAGTTTTTATTACGGGCGCAATTTTATTGGTCATGAAAGACTTTCAGGTACAGCCGTGGTTTTACGCTAAAATTATTCTATTTTTAGTCTTGTTATCTTCCCTGATGAAAGCCTTTAAAAAAGATGACACTCTTTTATTAGCGCAACGTAGGGCGGGTTTAATCATTAGCGCTATCGCTTTTATTGCTATTATTATTTTAGTGATTGTGAAGCCTGTTTTTGCTTAATTGTTCTACATTCTTTGCCTTTTTGCTTAAGCTCTAGGTTAAACTGCGTACAGTAAAAAAAATATGCAGAGGGAAACATGTTAACTCGTGTGGTGTTTAACCAAAAAGGCGGTGTAGGGAAATCAAGCATTACTGTAAATTTGGCCGCAATTAGTGCCAAACATGGCTTCAGGACATTGGTCATTGATCTTGATCCTCAAGCCAACTCTAGTCAGTACCTTTTAGGGGATGACGCAACCTATTCTGCTGAAAAATCAATTTTAGAACCAAATATCGAAAATTTCTTTGATGATGTGTTGGGAAACAATCAACAAAAGAGTTTAATCGGTAATGCATTAGGTTCGATTTTAAAAGCCCCACGAAATAAAGATATTGATAGCTTTGTACACTCAACTCCTTTTGCAAAATTAGACGTACTTCCTGCTAGCCCAACACTTGGTGCTCTTGAACATGCACTTGAAAGTAAACATAAAATTTATAAATTACGTGATTCGATTCAAAACTTAATTGGACGATATGATCGTATCTATATAGATACGCCACCTGCATTTAACTTTTTTACTTTATCGGCACTCATAGCAGCAGATAAAGTCTTAATTCCCTTCGATTGTGATGTCTTTTCAAAGCGCGCGTTACAAACATTGATTGAAAATGTTCTCGAAACGCAAGATGATCATAATGATCGCTTGGAAATTGAAGGAATTGTCGTCAACCAATTTCAAGCTCAAGCAAAATTACCTCGGGAAGTGGTTCAGCAGTTAAAAGATGAAGGGTTGCCTGTACTAAATAGCATGTTACCGCCTTCGGTTTTAATGAAAGAATCGCATCAGAAAAATTTACCTTTGGCTCATTTGGCACCAGAACATAAATTGACTCAAGCTTATGAGACATTGTTTGGTGAGATTGAACCAAAACGATAAGAGAAAAATGATGAAAGGCTTATATATTGCGCCTTTGGTGGCAGCCACTTTATTGCTAGGCGCTTGTGCTACGACGGTAAAACCGACTTACGTGTCTCCGACTCAATATCAATCTTTGGGCTGTCAGCAGCTACAAAGTGAATATAACCGTATTCAACAATATATCGACAATGGCGTACAAACTCCGAAAAGTACCGGTATGGGTGTTGGACTTGGACTCGGTGGTGGCTGGGGACGAGGCGGTTGGGGATTCGGTCCATCTATCTCTGTAAATATGGGACAATCTTCTTCAACGAAAAATACCGAACTTTCACGTGTTTTAGGTCAGCAAGAAGCCATAGTTCAGGCTGCTCAGTTTAAAAATTGCCCGATTATTGTTCGAAAAAAGACGAATTAATAGTCGATTTTGCATCACAATATGCTAATTAAGGCATATTGTGATGAATAAAGTTTAGCAAAATGTTTCATAATAAAAATAATATAAATCAATACATTTTAAATTTTAAAGCTTAATAAATTCTGTATTTTCTATAATCAAAAGCCCTCACAAACTTGCTATATTTTGCCTATTTCGTTTAAGGTGGCCCCATCTTGGATGTTGTGGAAATTTTATGATTGAGAGTTGGTTTTTTGTATTGGCAATGTTGGCTGTTTTGCTCATTCCGGGGCCGACAAATGCTTTACTTGCAACCGCTGCTCATTCTCAAGGTTTATCTAAAGCATTCTGGCTTATTCCAATGGAATGGTTAGGCTATGCCTACGGTATTAGCTTTTGGGCTGTATTTATTCATTTAGCAGCTCCAATTTGGCCAGCACTACTGCTCATTTTGCATATTACGAGTGTGTTCTATGTATTCTGGCTTGCTTTTCACTTATGGAAGAACACGCATTTACAACAGTTTAGTCAAAGTCACCGCAATATTCGCCCTCGTCAATTATTTTTATCAACTTTGAAGAATCCTAAAGCTTTGCTGTTTGCAGCTGGTATCTTTCCTGCTGAAGCATGGAATTCGCCTGAAAATTTTCTTATGGTATTTGGTGTCTTTACATTAATCCTAATTCCGGCGGCAAGCTTCTGGATGATTTTTGGACGGGCATTGTTAGCGGGACCAATTAAAAAAATAAAAGCCGATCATTTATATAAAGGATCGGCCATGTTACTCATTTTATGTATGCTTCCGGTGGTTTTCCGTTTCTTTTAATTAGTCTCGAACATTGGCTTTTCGGTTTTTGAGCTTTTCACGTATAAATCCGATGATGCCTGGTAAAACGCTAATAATAATGATGCCGAAAATAAGATGGGTAAAGTTATCCTTAACGATTGGCATATTTCCAAATAGGTAGCCTAGAGTTACAAAAGAAGCGACCCAACAGAGTGCTCCAATCAAATTATAAGTTAGGAAGAACTTATAGTTCATGCTACCAGCCCCAGCAACAAAAGGTGCAAAGGTACGGGCAAATGGAACAAAACGCGCAAAGATAATGGTTTTTCCACCATGGCGCGCAAAGAATTCTTGAGTTTTAACTAAGTGCTGTTTATTAATGAATCGAGAATTCATTTCAAACACACGTGGACCAATAAAGCGTCCAATATGGTAGTTTACAGTGTCACCTAAAACGGCAGCAATGAAGAGTAGAGTGCCCAATACCCATGGATCCATCGCACCTGTAGATGCAGCTAAAGCACCAGCTGCGAATAGCAAACTATCTCCCGGTAAGAAGGGCATAACCACTAAACCGGTTTCAACAAAAATAATTAAAAATAAAATGCCATAAATCCATGTCCCGTAATTTATAATAAATTCGGCGAGATGTTGGTCAACGTGTAGAATAAAATCAAGAAGTTCCATGATAAGAGCAAGTGATAAACCGTGCTCAAATCCTAGCAGTGAGCCTATAGAAAGTCAGTATAAAGCATCAAAAAAATACAAATTGATCATCTCGTTTATGCAACGATATATATGGATTTTGACTATTTAATTATCAATGTCCTAAACCTAGAATGAGTTCATCAATAAATAAGCATTTAAATAAAGGTGGCAATATGTTTAATCCAAATGTAGTGGTCAAAAATATCGTAACGCAATCAGGCGCAGATAGTTTCATTAGCCTCGTTGCGCGTCTTCTTATCGCCTATATCTTCCTTGTTGCAGGTTGGGGGAAAATTACCGGTTATGCAGCAACTGCTGGATATATGGAAGCAATGGGGGTTCCAGCGGGAATTCTTCCTTTAGTGATCTTGGTTGAGTTTGGTGGTGGTTTAGCCTTGTTGTTTGGTTTCCAAGCACGCTTTGCGGCTTTTGGGCTTGGAATCTTTAGTATTCTTACTGCATTTTTATTCCACCAAGGTGGTGCTGATGCAGCGGCGCAATATAACAATGGCATCCATTTTATGAAAAACCTTGCAATGGCGGGTGGTTTATTCTTCCTGATGCTTCATGGCGCTGGACGTATTAGTTTGGATCATGCAATCGAGAAATAATATTCAAGACAAAATAAAAAACCGGATGATCAACTCATCCGGTTTTTTTATTTCTAGGATTGTAAAATTAGAGCATGAACTGAATTTGTAATTCCCCAACAACAAAACCAAGTACTGCGCCTACAGCAATGAGTGCCCACTCATCTTCTTTGAACGCAGGACGTAACATACCTTCAAATTCAGATGGTGTTAATTTTTGCATGCGTTCAATTAAAGTACTACGAATATTCATAGCATCTTCTGCATAAGATTCTACGTATTTCATAGTCTCTGGAAGTCGTTGCAGAATGCGTTCAGCAACTTGCGATTTCATATCTTGATATTTTTCTCCGCCAATTGCGTATACAACTAATGGGCGAATAACGCCTGCTTGCATATCAATTTCTTGTTTAACATGACGGTTAACCAGATCAATAACACGCGCAGAATGTGTACCAGAAAATAACTCTTCCATCATGTGGCGTGAAGTTAAAAGTTGTTTTGAAATTAACGCTGCGTAGTCGGCTGCAACTTCATTTTGACGTTTAATAAACAAACCTTGCCACGTATAACCCAATATTTTCTTAGGATAAAGTGGTCTAAACATCATTTGTAATGCAATCCAGTCACTGAAAAAACCCACAAAGCCGCCAAACATTGGCAGCATCCAAGGGTATTTGCCTTGCGTGACAATCCAGCATAGCATCTGAATCACACCAATACCGAAACCGAAGAAAAATCCGACATTACTGAAAAACTTAAATTCTTGTTTTCCTACTCGCTTGAAAATATTGTTGAGCAGGCGTTTGTCTTTGAGTAAGTTGCTGATAACAAGATGTTTAATATCAAAATATCGGTTCACATCACGTTGCACTTCACTCATGATGTGTTCAACAATCTCGGGTGCTTTTGATTGCACACGACGAATGAGTCTTTGACGTGCAAACTCTGGCATGCCTTCCCATAACCCCGGCTGATATTCTTGCGCAACATCACGGGTAATATCTTCAGCTGCGGCAAGCAGTGGTTTTTCTATTTCTTTGGCAATACGTTTAGGATCTAGGCGTGCAAAAATTTCTTCAGGCTTAATGAGTTTGGCTGTCATGAGCTCAACAGCAATTGTTGCCATTTTCTCGGCTTTACGAGGCACGATGCCTTGCCAACCTAGAAATGGTTTAATGCCTTTAAATTCAAGTGGTGAAAACATCATCTGAATGGCAATCACCTTGGTGATGTAGCCAATTAAACCACTCATAAAAGGAATAGAGATATACAACCAAAAATGTTGCTGGAAATCTGCAATCATAGTTTGAAGCATTGTTGTTCCTTGGATTTCTATTGATTTTGATAGGGGGCAACAAGCCATAAAAATGGATAATTGTTTAAGCACAGACAAATATCGCTTATGGTATTTACCGTTCCATGGTAATGCCTGTTTTATCGGCTCATCTTAACATCAAATTCATGGTGATGTTGAATAGAATGTGATGAATTTATCAATACGTGTGAAGTTTTCAAGACTAATCCAGGTGATTGATAAATATAGTTAAATATTGATTTTTTTCAAAGAATTCAACAATAGAAATGATTTAAAAATGAAAAAAATAAGATATATGATGATTTGCGGTGCGCCGAAGCGTGAAAAATGTTAAAATGGCGCGCTTAATTCTTTTGCCATTTAGTGGTTTGTCATGACTACCAATACTCAAATTACTGAAGATCGTATCCTGATTCTGGATTTCGGCTCTCAATATAGCCAGCTCATTGCACGTCGTGTACGTGAAGCCGGTGTTTACTCTGAAATGTATGCTTTTGATATGTCTGAAGAAGACGTTCGTGCTTTTAAGCCAAATGGCATTATTTTGTCAGGTGGACCTGAGAGTGTGCATGAAGAAGGCAGCCCACGTGCACCACAAGTGGTGTTTGAGTTGGGTGTTCCAGTATTGGGTATTTGCTATGGTTTGCAAACCATGTCTGAACAGTTAGGCGGTAAAGTTGAGCCGGGTACTGTACATGAGTTTGGTTATGCCGAAGTTGATATCGTTAAACGTGACCAATTGATTGGCAACTTACAAGACCGTGAAGACCAACTTCATGTCTGGATGAGCCATGGCGACAAAGTAAGCCAGATTCCAGAAGGTTTTAGCATTACTGCAAGCACGCCAAGTTGTCCAGTTGCTGCTGTAAGTGATGAAACACGCCGTTTCTATGGTGTGCAATTCCACCCAGAAGTAACGCACACGGCAAAAGGTGAAGAATTAATTGCAAATTTTGTTCACAAAATTTGTGGATGTGGTGGCCTTTGGACACCTGAACACATCATCGACTTACGTGTAGAACAGTTACGTAAACAAATTGGTGATGAAAAAGTTCTTTTAGGTCTTTCTGGTGGTGTTGACTCATCTGTAGTTGCTGCGCTTTTACACAAAGCAATTGGCGACCAGTTAACATGCGTATTTGTTGACAACGGTTTACTTCGTTTAAACGAAGGTGACCAAGTGATGCAAATGTTTGCTGAAAACATGGGAATCCGTGTAATTCGTGCAGATGCTGAACAACGTTTCTTAACTGCATTGGCTGGTGAAGTTGATCCAGAGAAAAAACGTAAAATCATTGGTCGTGAGTTTATTGCAGTTTTTGCCGAAGAAGCACGTAAACTTGATGGCGTGAAATTCTTGGCACAAGGTACGATTTATCCAGACGTGATCGAATCTGCTGCAAGCAAACAAGGTAAAGCACACGTTATTAAATCTCACCACAACGTGGGTGGCTTACCAGACGATTTAGAGTTTGAGTTAGTTGAACCTTTACGTGACTTGTTTAAAGATGAAGTTCGTAAATTAGGTACAACACTTGGCTTGCCACACAGCATGATTTACCGTCATCCATTCCCGGGCCCAGGTTTAGGCGTTCGTATTTTGGGTGAAGTGAAAAAAGAATATGCAGATATTCTTCGTCTTGCTGATGACATCTTTATGCAAGAGCTTCGCGACAGCGGCTGGTATGACAAAACAGCTCAAGCATTTGCCGTGTTCCAACCTGTTAAGTCAGTTGGTGTAGTAGGTGATGGCCGTCGTTATGCATGGGTTATTGCACTTCGCGCAGTTGAAACAGTTGACTTTATGACAGCTCGTTTCGCACATTTACCCTACGAATTGGTTGATAAAATCTCAACGCGTATTATGAATGAAATTAAAGATGTTTCACGTGTTGTATATGACGTGTCATCTAAACCACCAGCAACGATTGAATGGGAGTAGAATCGGAGTTTCAAAATACAATGCATTTTGCCGATTTTACGCCAAGAGCTATGCTCGCGGCAGAGGGTTTTCTAAAAGCAGTAGCTTTTAGCTAAATTTATGCCATGAACGAACTTAAAACATTGTTTTAAGTAAAGTGCAAAATGCTCGCGGTAGAAAAGTTTCTAGAATGAATTAATAAAAAGCCGACTTGGAAAAGTCGGCTTTTTGCTGTTTTACAATGAAGTGAAAGTTTTAAATATTTGATTTTTACTAAAGGCGTTAACTTAATTTCATATAAGCCGTGTTATGTTAATTTTAGGCAAATTAATAACAGGTTCTTTATTAATGGATTTAAATACTTTTGAATTATTAGCTCGATACAACGTTTGGTCTACTCAAAAATTAAATCAGGTTTTGAGGAATGTTTCTAATGACGACTTTAATGCTGAATGCGGACTTTATTTCAAAAGTATCGCCGGAACTTTAAATCATTTACTTGTTGGTGAGCACTATCTTTGGTTTCCTCGTTTTTTAGGTAAACCTTCACCGATATTAAAGCTAAATACCATCATAGAAAATGATAAAGATAAGTTGATATTTCAGTTAGAAGATAAGGCTGGTAATTGGATAAGTTTTTTAAAATGTGTTGATATTGAAAAATTTAAATACGATCTACTGTACAAAACATCTACTGGTAAAGAGATGAGCCTGCCATATGCTGAAACACTATTACATGTTTTTAATCATGGAACTCATCACAGAGGGCAAGTCACCGCAGCCCTAACCTCAATGGGATATGATTGTCCTGAGCTTGATTTGGTATATATGCTAATCGAAGAAAATCATCACATTTAACATAATGGTAAATGTCTTAATTTAAAACTATTATTTTTCATGTGGTTATGCATTTATTGGGGTTCTGTAAAAGAATAAAGGTGGCATTCG
>NZ_JRVL01000017.1:0-25699 GCF_054823985.1 Acinetobacter sp. GN11
AGCAATGTATAAGCTTGGCTATCTAAATAATAATTGCATTGGCTGTGTAAAAGGTGGTGCTGGGTATTGGAACAAAATCCGTAAAGATTTTCCTGAAACCTTTAAACGCATGGCAAAGGTTGAGAGAGAGATTGGCCATTCAATTTTGAAGAACGATGCTGGCCCTATTTTTCTGGATGAATTAAAGCCTAATGTTGGTCGTTATAGGGATGAACCAGATATTGATTGCTCATTTAGCTGTGTCATCGCAAAAGAAGACAATTGCTGGAGCGCAGTTAAATTCAAGGAGGCTGTATGAAAGCAAGCTATACAGAATCTGAAGTTTTAGCAGTACTTGCTGAAGGTGAATTAGATGCAAGCGACTTGCTTTACACAGCGAACCCAAACTTTGAAAAACGATTTAAACGTTTAAATACGGCTCTTGCAAAGTTACTTGATGAAGTACGCGAGTATTTCCCCGATGCAAATTATTACAGTCCCAATGATGGAATGGTGTTGCTTCTTGGCAGTAGCCACACTGGAGGAACGGCTGCAATAAGTCAACAAGAATTAGTAGCAGTAACAAGTCATGCGCTAGTTTGCAAGCTAAGCGGAGGTGACTGGTAATGGCTACATACATCGAAAAATTGCAGGAACCCAAAACCGTTCAAAAGCTGGAGTCGTTGCTAGGTGGGCACATCATGAGCGTGTATCGAAATGCAGGCTTAAATCCGCCAGTACCTGTATCACATGGTGGTCATTTTATTTATGCAGATCCAGCACCAGAAAAATACGCTCGGCATTTACGTGAAGGCATGAAACTGTTTGCTCAAGCATTGGATGAATTAAATACGACTCAACCTACTGGAGAGAAAGCCAATGAATGAAATTGTTGAGGCTCTTATTCAACTTGGTCTTACTCCCTTAGATTGGGTTGATGCCAGTCAGTTTGCAAAACTGACAGGAATTGAGGAGCAAAAACTTACTCACAGACGTAAAAAATGGCCTGAAGATTTAGTTTGGGCAAAGCAAGACGGCAACATATATTATTCAATCAAAGGTTATAACCAATGGCTGACAGAACAAGCTCAAAATCGTTACCGCAGGGCGTGCGGATCAGAAATGGCGCAGTGCAAATCTATTTCGAGCGAAACAAACAAGCCTACAACATCACGTTACCGCACCCCGCGAGTGCAGAAGGCATCACGGCAGCCGCTAAAATTAGAGATCAACTAATTACTAAAGCTGAATGGCGAATTTTAACCGATAAAGATATTGCTGAAGCTAAAGGGCTTGAAACCGACGATAACTCAGTTATCGTCGGGGAAGGCATACTCTTTCAGAATGCTGCTCAACAATATTTGAAATTATGTGAAAGCAATCTAGACACCAAAAAGGGTTATAAAAATATTCTTGAGAACCATTGGATGCCTGACTTGGCACTTGTGCCAATTCACCAAATTACCTCAGAAGATATTAAAGAACTTATTATTGATCGTGATTTCAAGACAGCTAAAACCCTAAACAACTGCCTTATCCCTTTGCGTGGTGTATTTGAGTACGCAATGGAAAATAAATATATTGATAAAAGCCCACTTGATGCCGTTAAAAATAAAAAAATCCAAGTAGATATCCCCGACCCATTTAACCGTAGCGAAATGAATGCATTACTTGAATATCTTGAAAAAAACATGGTTGAAGATAATGAATTTTACTATTGGTATTATGAGCTTGCTTTCTGGACAGGTTGCCGTCCATCAGAACTGATTGCGCTGCATGAATCTGATATTGACCTTTTCAACGATACTTTTCGTGTCACAAAAAGCCGTGTACGTGGTATTGAAAAAAATGTGACTAAAACTCGCGTAGCGCGTGAGGTTTATTTAAATGACAGATCAAAGGCAGCAATAAAAGAACTTTTGAAGTTTAAAAGAAAAAGAAGTTACAAGGACAATCATTTATTAATTTGTCCTGAAACTGGCGAACCTTTCTTTAATGAAAAGCCGCCAAGGAACCGTTTAGTTGAAGCAATGAAAGCTTGTGGTATTAGACATCGTCCAGCGTATAACGCAAGGCATACATATGCCACTATGCTTTTGATGGATGGCGTTAACCCTGTGTTTGTTGCCGATCAGCTTGGGCATAGCCTACAGATGCTCATGAAACGTTATGCTAAGTGGATTCATGGCGATAAGAACAAATTAGAAATTGCAAAACTCAAGACAGACTAAGCCTGTCAAAATCCTGTCAATAAAAAAGCCACTTATTATAAGTGGCTGTTTTATATAAGGAATTTTGGTGGAGATGGCGGGAGTTGAACCCGCGTCCGCCAGCATTACGCTCGAGAATACTACATGCTTAGATATCGTCTATTGTTTTAACACCAAGTGACCCGACGAACAGGGTACAAGTTGCGATCCTCTAAGTTTGGTATAAAGCCCCGAGGCTTGACTCTATACGGACTTGTGTGCGTGCGCTACGGTCGGGTTCCTAAACCACAAGTATTCTAGGAAGCGGACAAACTGCCCTTAGGCAGCTAGAGCGTAAGTTTCGTCGTTTGCGACTAAAATATGCAAATTTGATTTACGAGAGAAAATGCGCTCTCGGCATGCATCTATGAGTTTCATCACCAGCGTCGAAGCCAATAACATCCCCATGAATGTCTGAACATCATAGCATAACTAAAATAAAATACTGTGCATTTTATCAACAGTCCGCTACTGATGAACATATTTACATAATGGGGAGCCTTTTGTTTTTTTCAAGGGCCACATAAAAAAGCTGCCAAAAATGACAGCTTTTTTTAAAGTTGGGTCTATAAAGCACCATTGCCTAATACAATACCTTCACGGCGTGGGTCTACCCCACCTGCGTATTTACTTTGATTATTAATATTTACTTTCATAATCGTTGAAATACCGCTGGTTTGCGCAGTGTTAGCAACGCCATGCCCTTTTGCTTTTAAACCTTCAATCAAATCAAGCAAAGAAAGCTGTACATTCGAGCTATCTACATTGGTGTTTTTGCTATTGGTCGCTCCAAAGTTGACAAGCGAGGTGGCTTGCTGTGCATTTAAGTTCCAGTCCAGCGCACCCACCAAAGTTTTAACCACATATTGAATGATGGTACCGCCACCTGGTGAACCTGTTGCCATATAAAACTCATCTGGCGTGGTGCCTTTAAAAACTAAAGTTGGCGCCATGGTACTTCTTGGGCGTTTGCCCCCTTCCACACGGTTAGCAACCAGTGCTCCCGTACTGTCTAGCGGGTTGGCGCTAAAGTCAGTTAACTGGTTCGACAGCAAGAAACCATCCACCATGTGGAATGAACCCATGCTCGATTCAACAGTCGATGTCATTGAAACCACATTGCCATAGGCATCTACAATCGTGAACTGAGTCGTGCCGTGTTCAACAGTCGTATCGACACCCAAAGTTGGGTTGAAATTACCCGCTGGCGCAACGCCCATACTTTGGTTCGGGTTAATCAATGCTGCACGTTGCTTCAAGTAGTTTTTATCAATAAAGCTTGCAATACCCTGTGCTGGTAAAGCAACAAAGTCAGTGTCTGCTACATATTTGTCGCGGTCGGCGTAGGCCAAACGTTCTGCCTCAGACACTAAATGCACACCCATCACATCCGGTACACCGCCTTCGTTTTCTGGGTTTTTAGGTGGATACAGCGACATATCAAAGTTTTCTAAAATACCCAGTGTTTGCGCAACCGCAATCCCTCCCGAAGATGGAGGTGGCATGGTACATACATAGTAACGGTCACGGTACGTCGTACAAATCGGGTCGCGTTTTTTCACCTGATAGTTCGATAAATCCTGCAAAGTCATCAAACTTGGGGTAATTGGAGTTCGTGCTGGGTCATCCCCTAACGTCTGTGCTGCTTTCGCTACAATCGCTTGGGCGATCGGGCCAGTGTGCAGCGCATTTGCGCCTTGTGAAGCAAGTGTTTCAAGGGTTTTTGCATAGGCTTTATTGGTCATGGTTTCACCGACTTTACGAGGTGAACCATCTGTGTAGAAATAGGTCGCCATTGCATTTGCATCAAGCGCTAAATTGTTTGCATTACTTGCAATTGCATCTGCTAAACGCCCCGGAATACGGAAACCGTTGTCAGCCAAACCAATCGCTTCACCAAAAAGCTGGTTCCACTTAAGCTTGCCATGTTCTTGTTGTGCTTGTTCAAGCAAACGCATCACACCCGGCACACCAATCGAGCGACCACTACGGCGAGCGCTTGGTACAGGTGCAGGTGAATTTGGGTCATATATATCTTGGCGAATTAAATAATATTCATTGGCTGCGGCTGGTGCGGTTTCACGGCCATCATAAGCAGTGACTTTTTTGGTTTTGGCGTCGTAATACATCATAAAACCACTACCAGCAATGGTGCTTGATTGTGGCTCGACCAGACCCAACACCGCTTGTACCGCAACGGCTGCATCGACTGCACTACCGCCTGCTCTTAAAACATCACAGCCCGCTTTTACCGCAAGTGGCGTGTTTGCCACCACCATATATTTATCTGCGTATTTAACCGTGTTACCGAGTCTATAACCCGATGCACCTTCAGGTGCCGCTGGGTCACCATTTTGGTTTGAACCGACCACCACGCTTGAACCGTCTTGTGCCAGTTTGCTACAACTGGTGGGATCATTATCAACAATTAAATTGGGCGGGGTTGTATTTGAATCATCCTTGGGCTGATCTGACGAGGAGTCATCTCCACATCCTTGTAATAAACCGACTGCTAATAAACTACTGAACAAAAATGAATATCTTTTATTCACGTGATAACTCCAATATATACGCCTGCCTATCCATGCAATTGCCATGCAAGCTTCTTTGTTTTCAGGTATTAAGTTTTTTTAATCTTTGATAAAAATAAGGTTTTATAATATTGAATGTTTAAGGGCGTTTTATCCTGTGCCCTGTTTGATGCCTCCTTGCTTGATATCACACTCTTTTATAACTGATTTGCCCGATTCTGGCATGCTTTATTTCGCTAAATACAGGCAAAATTTGCCATTTGCAGATGCAGTTTATTTTTTAGTGGACCTAAAAAAAGCACCTCCGAAGAGATGCTTTTTTGTGTTTAGTGAGAAGGCATTCCGCTGACATCTCCTTTGGGTTTTGGACACAGCCAAATAACCAGCCCCGCAAAGACAAACACCATTGCAAACAGCAAAAACACATGGTTTGCTGACATAGTAATGGCTTCTTTATCGACGAGGTTTGAAATAATTCCTAAAGTCGAGTCAGCCGAAAAACCATTTTGTGTAAGGTTATTTTGAACTTCGGCAGTATTTAGGTTTGACACCATTTCACTACGCGCAACTTTGGCGTGGTCGTCCCACACGGTCACAGCAATTGAAGCACCAATCGCCCCAGCCATGGTTCTTAAGAAGTTCATAAGACCCGCAGCAGATGCAATTTCTTGCTGGAGTACCGAACCGAGTGCAATGTTCGACAGTGGAATAAAGAAGAACGGTACGGCAAAACCTTGTAGGATTTGTGGCCAAGCCAGTGCCATAAAGTCGGCGTCTGTGGTCCAGAACGCCCGCATTAGGGTCACAGCACCCAGTAAAATCAAGCCAAAGCTTGCAAGCGCACGTGGGTCATGTTTGGTCGAAAGCTTCGCCACAATCGGTGACATGGTCAAACTACCAAAACCCATGGTTGCAGTTAAATAGCCGGCCCATGTGGCGGTATAGGAAAGGTTCATTTGCAGCCACTGTGGAATCAGTACAATACTGCCAAAGAACGCTCCAAAGCCCAGCGACAAGGCCAGTACCGAAATTGCAAAGCCCCTATGCCTAAAGACTTTGACATCCACGACGGGGTGTTTGTCGGTCAGCTCCCATATGAGGAACACCACAAAGCCTATCGCGGCAGTTAAGCCTAATACCACAATGCTGGTGCTATTAAACCAGTCGCGTTCGTGCCCTAAATCGAGCATGAGCTGTAGCGCACCAATCCACAAAATTAACAGACCTAAACCGACCGTATCGATTCTTAAAGAAATCGTTTCTGTTTCGGCTGGTTTAAGCAAACGGATTGCCGCTAAAACACAAACAATGCCGACCGGAATGTTAATAAAGAAAATCCAGTGCCAAGACAGGTTGTCACTAATCAGACCACCTAAAATTGGTCCTAAAATTGGTCCAACAACAGTTGTCATTGCCCATAGGCCCATGGCCTGTGCATGTTTTTCTTTAGGGAAAATACGCATGAGCAAGGTTTGGCTGAGTGGCATAAGTGGGCCACCGCATAGACCTTGTCCAATACGGAAAAACACCAGCATTCCTAATGAGTTTGCTAGGCCGCACAAGAAAGAAAAAATGGTGAAACCAATCAGGCCAAAAATAAAGACTCGGACGGTTCCAAAGCGGCCCGCAAGCCAACCCGTTAAGGGTACACAAATCGCTTCTGCAACTGCATACGACGTAACAACCCATGTGCCTTGTGTGCTTGAAACAGCAAGGTTACCGGTAATGTGCGGTACAGAGACGTTGGCAATGGTCGTATCGAGCACGACCATAAAGTTCGACAAGGCAATAACAAACGCTGCCAGTAATAAACGGCCACCGCTTAGTTCGGCAAAAGGTGTTTGCGTTTTCATAAGCGTTTACTTCGCAGATAAGTCGACTTTTGCTTCCATCGACAAGCCAACACGCAGTGGGTGTTCAGCAAGTTCTTTCGGGTCAAGTGCAATACGAACTGGTAAGCGTTGAACCACTTTAATCCAGTTACCTGTTGCGTTTTGAGCCGGAATTAAGGCAAAGGCAGAACCCGTACCACCAGAGAAGCCCATCACTTTGCCGTGATATTCAACATCGTCGCCATATAAATCTGAAGTAAGCGTAACGATTTGACCCGGACGGACTTTTTTCAACTGACTTTCTTTAAAGTTTGCATCTACATATAAATCATTCAGCGGCACAATCATCATCATGCTAGTGCCCGGCGCAACGCGTTGGCCGACTTGAATATTACGACGCGCAACCACGCCATCAACTGGCGCACGAATGACAGTACGTTCTAAATCAAGCTGAGCTTGTTCAACATGTGCTTGTGCAACTTGCACATCAGGTGTTGAAACTTCACTTACACCCTGAATTAAAGCTTCATTCGCAGCTAAGGTACTTTCGGCAGCTTTACGGCTTGAAGACGCTTGTGCTAAACCAGCTTTAGCAAGCTCTAGCCCTGCTTTTGCTGTTTCAACTGCACTTTGTGCCTTAGTGAGTTCTTCTTTAGACACTGCACCAGACGCAGCAAGTTGTGCACGACGGTTGAGCTCTAATCCAGCTTTGTCGTAGTCGGCCTGCGCTTGAGCAACCTGTGCTTTGGCACTGTTAATTTCGTCAGCACGAACCACAACTTGAGAGTTTAAAGAACTACTGTTTGCCGCAGTTTGTTTGTATTGGCGTTTTGCTTTTGCGAGTTCTGCTTCAGCTTGCGCTAATGCAATTTTGGCATCACGGTCATCAATACGAACCAGCACGTCACCACGATGTACCGTTTGGGTATCTTTTACGATCACCTGAGCGACCTGACCGCTCACCATTGAGGTAATTTGCGCGATTTCAGCACCGACATAAGCATTATCCGTACTCACGGAATGATTTAAAAATAATGCCCAAATTGCATATAAAATAGCGGCGATCAATAAAATCAGCGCAAAAAAACCAAGAAATTTTTTGCGCTTGTTTTGATTGTTGTCATCCGAGGCAGATGTTGTTGGCACTGTTTCTTCTACATTGCTTTGTGCATCAGTCATGGTATGTTCCTAAAGATGGGGTGGCTTTGCCATCAATCTCGCACTACACCTTGTTATAGAGTTTTTATTTTTCTATAAACAAGACATACCGCATTGTCAAAGGAGCTAATTTTAACGCTAAAACCTCATGATATGAGAATAAAAAATTATAACTAATGCGTTCGTTCTAATTAAATTAATGTTTATCTCAAGGTTTTTATAAAAGTTCTAGCTTTTTAAACACAAAAAAAGCACACGTGGTGCTTTTAAATCGTTCAATTCATCGCCTAATAGGCATATGAAGCGATACCCGCAGCGATGGCTTTATCTTCATCATTAACCATTGTCATGCGCATAGTGCAGCCCTTACGCCCTAAACGCAGAACTTCAGCACGGGCAATAAAGTATTTACCGCGTCCCGGTGCTAAATAATCTACACGCATGTCGACTGTTGCCAAACGCGACACTTGCTTAATGGTCTCGGTTAAAGTTTCGGGGGTTGAACGACGATATAGATGTTCCATTGCCACAATTCCGCCAATACTATCGAGCAAAGTTGCAGCAACGCCGCCATGCAAAATCTGAAATGCCAGATTGCCAATCAGGTCGGGTTGCATCTCGATATAACCTTCAATCTGCCCGTCCACCACACGCATAATCATTCCACTATGCTTAAAAAAAGGAGAGCTATTAAACGCCTTACATAATTGCTTAAGAACTACATTCAGGTCAGTTTTTGCACCTAAATGAATGCTCCCAGTCCAATTTTTCTTTTCATCACTCATACGTTGCCTAAATTTAAAAGCATGATAAACACCCATAATTTTGTACAAATCCAGCATTATGGGGCTACAATACAGCAGTCGGTTGACAGTAATGGAATATCCGCCAACCTATCCTAGTGTAATACCGAACATCGAGATTGTTATGACTTATACGTTCAATCGTCCTGCATTTCCAGCCACTCGCATGCGCCGTATTCGTAAAAATGACCAGTTGCGTGCGATGGTCAGCGAAACACAGCTCACTACCAATCACTTGATTTATCCAGTATTTGTATTACCGGGACAAAATCAGACCCAAGATATTCCAAGTATGCCAAACATTCAGCGTTTGTCGGCAGATTTATTACTGAAAAAAGCTGAAAGACTTCTGGAATTGGGCGTATCAAAACTGGCTCTTTTTCCAGTCACTCCTCAAGAAGATAAAAGCCTGACCGCAGAAGCTGCATGGCATGAAGATGGTTTAGTACAAACCACCTGCCGTTTGCTTAAAAAAGAATTACCAGAAATGGTGTTAATCACTGATGGTGCACTCGACCCATACACGACTCATGGTCAAGACGGCATTATTGATGAAACTGGCTATGTGCTTAATGACGAGACTGTAGAATGCTTGATTAAACAAGCATTAAGTCATGCAGAAGCAGGTGCTGATGTAGTTGCACCAAGTGACATGATGGATGGTCGTATAGGCGCCATTCGTCAAGCTTTAGAAGCCAACGGTCACATCTATACCAACATCATGGCTTACTCTGCGAAATATGCGTCGAGCTTCTATGGCCCGTTCCGTGATGCTGTTGGCTCTGCATCCAACCTAAAAGGTGGTAATAAATATAACTACCAGATGGACTTTGCCAACCGTGCCGAAGCATTACATGAAATCGCGCTTGATATTCAAGAAGGCGCCGACATGGTGATTGTAAAACCGGGCATGCCATATCTGGATGTGGTACGTGAAGTGAAAGATACCTTTGGTGTTCCAACATTCATTTATCAAGTGAGTGGCGAATACGCGATGTTAGCGGGTGCAATTCAAAATGGCTGGTTATCAGACTCAGTTATTTTAGAATCACTCATGTGCTGCCGCCGTGCTGGTGCAGACGGGATCTGGACTTACTTTGCAGAAACTGCTGCCGAAAAACTCAAGGAAATGAACTAAGTTCGCAGAGAAAGGATAACACTGCATGCATATTGCAATCATTGGCGCAGGCATTAGTGGATTAATGTCTGCGCTGGAGTTGGTTGAACAAGGCTGTAAAGTCAGCATTTTTGATCAACAACAAGCGGGACAAGCAGCCTCTTGGGCTGGCGGAGGTATTCTTTCTCCGATGTACCCTTGGCGCTATGTGCATGCAGTGAACCAACTTGCTCAATTTGGCAAAGCCTCTTATCAAGCATGGAACCAAAAGCTCTTCCCTGTTACAGGGATTGATTTTGAAATTCATGACACAGGCATGTTGATTTTTGATGAAGAAGATTTTGACGTCGGACTTTCCTACGCAAATCAACATCAAGAACCCATGCAGCGCTGCGAATATTTACAGCGAGATGCCCTAGAGCAAGTCAATCCGCATATTTCCGATCGGTTTCAAGAAGCCATTTATTTTCCTGAACTTTCTAATATTCGTAACCCACGCGTATTACAGTCTCTGATTAGTTATTTAAAACAGCATCCAAATGTTGAGTTTTTTGAACACGTTGCTGTTAAAAAACTGTTTCAACAGGATGATGTGATACAAGCCTTGCAAACCGAAGATGGTCGCAAACATACAGCAGATCATTTTGTAATAACTTCGGGCGCTTGGAGCCATTACTGGAACTCACAATTACAACTCGAAATTCCAGTCGAACCTGTTCAAGGTCAAATGTTGTTATTTAAAACCCCTGCTCACTGGCTACCGACCATGTGTATGAATCGAGTGATGTATCTGATTCCACGTATGGACGGGCATATCGTATGTGGTTCTAGCATGGCACATCGTGGTTTCGACACTTCCACCGACGAAACAACCCAACACAATATTTTAGAAGCTTGCTTAGAAATGGTGCCTGAACTGGCAGATTTCCCGATCGTACAGCGCTGGGCAGGACTCAGACCAAGTTCACCAAATGGCGTTCCCTACATTGGCAAAATGCCTGAAATGGATAACCTCTGGGCTAACTTTGGTCATTTTAGAAATGGGTTATGTATGGGCGCAGGCTCTGCGCAATTGCTCCGTCAACTTATGCTGGGTCAACCGACATTAGTTGATGCCAAAGCATATTCACCAGAGCGCCTACAAAATAAAATCTTAGCCTGAGGCGAGTACATTCTCTAAAGCCATTTTTAATCGCGGATAGGCAAACTCAAATCCTTCTGCTTGCAGGGCAGCGGGTTTGACGTATTGACCATTTAAGATCAATTGCGACTGTTCCCCTAACAAACAGCGAAAAACCGTGCTTGGCGCCGACAACAGCGGTTTCTTATTGAGTACCGCAGCAGCTTGTTCAACAAAAGCTTGTTGAGTCACATTTTCTGGCGCCACAACATTATGGATTTGGGCAGATTGAGGATGCTTAAATATAAACTCGATGGCATTTAACACGTCTTTAATGTGTACCCAAACCACAGGCTGACGACCATGACCAATCTTGCCAACTAAATTGAGTCGAATAGGAAGCAACATTTTAGGCAAGATGCCACCACCCTGCCCAAACACCACACCTAAGCGAATAATTTTAGTATTTTGCTGAGTATCTGCTAAAGCTGCATGCTCCCATTCTTGGCAAAGCTCGGACATAAAAATGGGCTGTGGCGAGCTTTGTTCGGTGCACACCTCTGCCCATTTTTCTTCAGCATCTATACCGTAATAACCAATGGCCGAGCCAGAGACAATCACTTCTGGAAAAATTTCAGATTGCTTGAGCCATGCATATAACTTTCGTGTCGTGTTTACTCGGCTTTCAATGAGTTGTTTTTTACGTGACTCGGTCCAGCGTTTCTCGCCAATATTTGCGCCTGCCAAATTCACCACATAGTCAATCTGACGTGTCGAAATATCTTCAAACTTTTGCACCCACTGCAAGGCAGGATGGTCAGATATCTTTCCAGCCTGCCGTGTCACAGCAATCACGTTATAATTTTTTTGCAGCAGGAACTTAATTAAATGCGTTCCGATAAAACCACTAGCACCGGTGATTAATACATTCTTATTCATATTTCCTCCAAAACCGAGGACACAAGTTTTATTTAATTATATAAGACTCATTTATATTTAATCGTAGCTGTTTATATAGTGATCTATTGCATATTAAACATTTTGCTTGCCATTCGCTGTGCCTGTTTACCATAAAACCAATAGGTAATTAAATAAAGCGGAATAGCTAACATTAAAAGCATAATCACCATAATACTGAAGAACTGAGGCTGTTTGAGGTAAAGCATAAAGTTTTGCAAAATCTCAGGGTCTTTTCTTGCAAATAAAAATAAGCCGAATACAACACCACACAAGTTATAGCCCCAGAAAATCAGGGTAAAACCTAAAGTAAATTTCTTTTTTTCTTGTACAGTCGGTGCACGGCGTTCTTTCTTTAAAAATTTAAATAAGACAAAAATCATTGCCCCTAAATATGGAACGGCTGTTAAAATACCGCCTACACTCGCTGGTAATAGTGCTGCAACTACACCAACAACTAAGGTGAGTACGATGCATAAACCAAAAAACCAGAGAAAGTAAGAACGTAATTTGGTCATCTTTTTGCCTAATTTATGGGTTCAAAAAATAATTATAAATTTTTTTCGATTTTTTTTCATTTTTCTGTCAACCAATCTGAATCTCTTGACGTTATATAGGGTAATAAGGTCGCAGCAACCGAATACTTCCTTTGCACGGCATCCGCAGAATTGTATCGGTGACCTTTCATTACGACTCTTTTCTTCCTTCAGATTAGGTTTTGTTAGCAGCCGAAACCCTTGATGAAGTTTTTGACCGACGATTCTCTCATCACTCGAATCGTCGGTTTTTATTTTCTGGCACTTCCATTTATTTTACGCTCACCATACACAATAGTTGTTTCATGGTCATAAAGGCTATGCGTATACTTTTTACACCATAAAAATATGTTTTTAATAATATGAACAACATTGCCTATTTTGAAATCCAGTCTTCAAACCCTGCCCGCGATGCGCAGTTTTATCAAGCTGTGTTTGGCTGGCAATTTAAACTCGATGAAAATTTACCGATTGAATATTACCGTATCGAAACGCCCTCAATTATGGGTGGACTATTAAAACGCCCAGCCCAAACACCACCAATGGAATATGGCACCAATGCATTTACCTGTTCGATTCAGGTGGAAAACTTCGATGAAGTAGCTGCAAAAATTTTAGCGCAAGGTGGTATTGTCGCGATGGATAAATTCGCCATTCCCGGTCGTGCTTGGCATGGTTACTTTGTCGATTTAGACCACAACGTTTTTGGTATTTTTCAAGTTGATGAAAATGCTGCTTAAAGATCTTATTTAACCAATTTATTTATTTTCTAATTTATAGCCACCACATTTTTATCGGTGGCTATTTACTATTTATTCTTCGGCAAAGCTAAAACTGGCTTCACATGTAATTGGGAAATTCACCGAATTGGCAATCATGCATTCATGATGCGCTTCTTCATGCAATTTTGCAGCAAGCGCTTGATCGGCACCTTTTTCTAAAACAACTTCTGGTCTTAAAGTAATTTGGGTAAAGTGACCACGTTTAACTGGATCTGCATCTTCCATAAAGCCAAGTGCGTGATCGACATAACTCAGCACATGAATGTGATTGACTGCACACAGGTGTAAATACCAAAGCTTATGACAAGCTGAAGCTGATGCAACCAATAAATCCTCCGGATTCCATCTGGTTATATCACCTAAATAGGCAGGGTCTGATGAACCTTGGATCGTGGCTTTTTGCGGATGTTGAATACTAAAGTCTCTTTTATATGAACGATAAGAAGAAGTACCTGTTCCCGTATTGCCTTCCCATTGTATTTTTACTTCGTATTCATGAATGGTCATTTTGTTCTCAAAGTTCATGGTTTAAGTCGATAGTAACAAAGCAAAGTTTAAAGTAAAAAAATTAATTCAAGTTTCAACTTAGGCTTAAATAACGAGCACTTTAAAATGTCTTGATAAAATCTCCTGCCAATTTATGCTAACGTATCTATGTTTATTTTGGCTTGATGTCTGTTTCTATGTCCGTACATTTTCTACATACTTCTGACTGGCATTTGGGGCAGTTTTTTTACAATCATTCACGCCACTACGAACACCAACAATTTTTAAGCTGGTTGCTCACTCAAATTCAAGAAAAACAACCGCATGCTCTGCTCATTGCCGGCGATATTTTTGATGTGATTAATCCGGGTTCTCAAGCACAAAAACAGCTCTACCAATTTTTAGCAGATGCCCATCGCCTTGCCCCACACATGCAAACACTCATGATTGCGGGTAACCATGACTCAGGCTACCGTATTGAGCAGGTCGAACCACTCTTAGAAAAATACAATGCAAAAACCGTGGGCGTGGTTCGCTGGAATGAAGATAAAACTCTAGATCTCGATCGACTACTTTTACCTATTTACAATAAAAATCAAGACATTGTAGCGTGGTGCCTTGCTCTACCTTTTTTACGCTCAGCCGAAATTACGGGCTTTAATGAACATACCACCAATAGCAAAAATGCGATTGCCTATTTGCACCAGCAACTGATTGCAGAAGCCAAATGTCGTAAAACACCAGACCAAGCGCTTATTTTGATGTCGCATGCCCACATGCAAGGTGGGGAAACATCCGACTCTGAACGCCCAATTATAATTGGTAATGAAGAAGCACTTTCAACGACTTTATTTGAAGATGCTGTCGACTATGTGGCTTTAGGGCACTTACATAAACCACAAAAAGTAGGTCAGCCACATATTCGTTATAGTGGCTCGCCAATTCCGCTTTCATTTAGTGAAATTAACTATAAACACCAAGTGGTTGAGGTTAAAATTGACCCAGCTCAAGAGACAGACAGCCGTTTGCAATTTGAAGCTGTAGAAATTCCGCGTTGCATACAATTGCACCGTATTCGTGGGGAATTAAATGAAGTGCTGCAACAACTCAAAGCCTTGCCAAACGGCGTGATTGAAAATATTGACCACCGTGAATATGTCGATATTGAATATTATAGTTTAACGCCGCCACAACCCAATTTACGTCAGCAGTTTGAAGCAGCCTTACCGCCTGACCGCTATCGTTTAGTGCGTATTTCACGTCAATATGTGAACAAAGACGCTACCGATTCAAATACCACTCAGCAAATTACCCTTGAACCACCAACACCAGAAAAGTTATTTCAGAATATTTGGGAAAAACAAGGTTACAGCGCCGATGACGCTGTCTTAAAAGATTTTCTGAGTCTGGTACAAGAAGCACAAAAAAATCTTGAAAATGATGCAACCCCTTAAGGATATGTCATGAAAATTTTATCCATTCGTATAAAAAATCTGGCATCTCTTTCTGATGAACACTTTATTGATTTCGAAAGCGCACCTCTAGCCCATGCAGGCCTCATTGCAATTGTAGGGAAAACTGGTGCTGGTAAGTCGACCATTTTAGATGCGATGTGTCTGGCTTTGTTTAATCGGGTTCCTCGCCTTAAAGACAGCGATGGCAAATTAAAAGATGTCGATGGTTCAGAGTTACTCACTAATTCACCTTTAACTGTATTACGCCGTGGTACAGGACATGGTTTTGCAGAGCTTTGCTTTATTGCACAAGATCAAAAACGCTATTTGGCACGTTGGGAAATTAAACGCGCACGTGAAAATCCAAATGGCAAATTACAAAGTGTACAGCGCCACTTAAAATGCCTGACCGATGGTGTTGTGCTTGCCGACAAAGCCAAAGCAGTTGATGAAAAAGTTAAACAAATTACCCAGCTTTCATTTGAACAATTTACGCGTGCCGTATTACTTGCCCAGTCAGAAGTAACTGCATTTTTAAAAGCACGAGACAGCGAACGCGGTGAGTTACTCGAGTACCTAACTAACTCCAGCATTTTCGCTAAAATCGGTGAACTGGCTTTTCGTAAAACAGCAGATATTGCAAAGCAGCGTAAACAGCTTGAAGAATTCTTAGGCCATATTGAAATTTTGTCTGATGAAGAGATTGCAGCTTTTACTGCACAATATCAGCAAGCTGAACAAAACCATCAACAGTTAGAACAACAAAAAAATGTCTTAAACAAACAGCAACAATGGTTTGAACGCAAAGCGAAAATTGAGCAAGAAGTTCAAGCTAAACAGCAACAGTTTCAAACCCAGCAAAACCATCATCAGCAATTGGCTGGTGAACGTGAGCAATTACAACGGCTCGAAGTTTTCTCTGAAATACGTCAGCAGGTTTTTCAGCAATCTCAAAATTTACAAACGCTACAACAACTTGAGCCGCAAATTCAGCAAGCACAAACCAAGTTTAATGATTTGGTGCAAATTTTTGAAACGGGTCAAAAACAATATCAACTTGCAGAGCAAGAACTCAAACAGACCCTCGATTTTGAACAACAGCATCAACATGCTTTAAATCAAGTTCGACAGTCCATTCAAGAACGTGCCTTTATTGCCGATGAATATAAAAAGTGCAAAGAAAAAAGACATACTCTTGAGCAAAAACTCAGTCCACTGCACCAGCAGCAAAACACTGTGCAACAGCACATTGCACAGCTTGAGCAGAACCAAATTCATCTTCAACAGCAACTTACCCAAACTCAGCAATATGCTGTGTTGGATAAAGGCCTGTCAGCGCATCTGCATCAGCTTGGCCAATTTATTCAAAATTACCAAGCAATTGAACAGCAGCTCGGCAACCCTACCCTTGCTCGCCAGAAGCTATCAGAAGCTAAAAGTGAACTCGAACAACTGACAGCTTCACTCGGCACAGTTGAACAGATTGAGTTAAAACTTGAACAACAGCATAAAGACAAAGATCAGAAGCTTGCTCAAATCACTCAGTTAGATCTGATTCAACAGAAAATAAAAATTTATCATGAGCTATATGCTGAACTTCAGCAATTCACCGAAAAACATATTCAGGCCTCAGCCCAAGAGCAGCAGCTTAAAACCGTTTGCCAGTTAGCTGAACAAGACTACCAAACAGCAAAAACTGAACGTGAAAAGTTACAGCAGATCCTGCAACAGCAGCGTTTATTACACACCGAAAATATTGAGCAGTTACGGGCCAATCTTAAAGACGGCGAAGCTTGTTTAGTGTGCGGAAGCACAGATCATCCCTATCGTGTTGATGACAGTGCCCTCTCTAAAGCTTTATTTGACTTGCAGCAACAACAAGAACAACAAGCAGTAGCACTAGAGCAAACTAAATTTAATGCATGGCAAAACCAACAACATGCGCTTACCCAGTGTCTTGCTGAGCTTGAGCAAGTTCAGAAATACTTAACTCAACTTAAAGCCAAACAATCAAGCTTGCAGCAAGAACTTGAGCAAGGTTTTAACCTTAATCAGTTACAGATTGAGCTTAATCAAGCTCCTGGACAAATCTTGCAAACGCTTAACGAACTCAGACAAGCCGCGCAAACTGCGATAAGTTCATTTGATTCAGAAAACTTGCGTTTAACCCAAGCGATTAAACAACACAATCAGCTCGTTCAATCTATTCAGCGTAATGAAAGTTTGCTTAATACAGCACAGCAATGGCAACAACAAGTTCAACATATTGTTGAGTGTCTATCTGAAACCGAACAGCACGCGTGGCAGCAGTCGAGTAGCCAAACGGCTAAGCAGACTTGGTCAATTCTTGATGCACGTGCTAAGCAGCTTGAACAACAAGAACAGCTTTCACAGCGTTTTGAACAGCAGCAACAAGAACTTAAAATGTTAGCTGCCAACCTTGAGCAATTGACCAAGCAAATTGATGAGATCGACCAAAATCTCAAAGACATTACGCTTAAAGGCCAACAAAATAATGAAAAAGCGGTGTCGCTCATTCAACAAATGACAGGCCGCGCTGACATTAAACCGCACGAATGGTTAATTGAGCACGATGCTAAACGTCAGCAGCAACAAACGACGTATCATGAGGCTAAACAACGTTTCGAACAAACTAGACAGCATTTTGAGCAGCAAAAACAGGCGCTCGATCAACTTAAGCATCAACATCAACATACCTCACAACATCAGCAGCAGATTGATGGACAAATTCAAAACTGGTTAAAAGCTCACGCTGATTTTCAAGCATCTGACCTTACATCGCTCATGCAGATTAATTCAGCCCAAGAACAAGATATTCGTAACCGCCTTAATCATGCCGAGCGTTTATTAAGTGAAGCTTCTTCTGCCCTTAAGACCATGCAAGAGCAATTGAGTGAGCATTTACAAACTCAGCCAGATATTGAACATGAAAAGCTTGTTAGCCTCATTCAAGACAATATTGCAGAGCTTAAAGCACAGCTTGAAGTACGTGATCGGCTTAAGCTTAAGCTCGAAGTGCATCAGCAAAATCTAGCTAAACAGCAACAATACGCTGAGCAAATTCAAAATATTCAGCAAGAAGAACATCGCTGGAGCAAAATTTCAGGTCTCATTGGCGATGCCAAAGGTAAAGAGTTCCGTGACTATGCGCAGCAATATCATTTAGATATTTTAGTGGAACATGCCAATCAGCAACTAGCGATGCTTTCTCAACGCTATACACTTAAACGTCTAGATCAGTCTTTAAGTCTTGCGATTATTGATCACGACATGGATGGAGAAACCCGCTCTGTTGCATCGCTATCTGGCGGTGAGTCGTTCTTAACTGCCCTTGCCTTATCTTTAGCCATTGCCAATATGGCATCGGGTTCAATGAAAATTGAATCTCTGTTTATTGATGAAGGCTTTGGTACTTTAGATGCTTCGTCTTTGCATATGGTTATGAATGCTTTAGATCAGTTGCAAAATCAGGGGCGCCAAGTCATTCTCATTTCACACATTCAAGAAATGCATGAGCGTATTCCTGTTCAAATTCAGGTGAAACCACTTGGAGCTGGCGCAAGTACGATTGAAGTCGTAGGTTAATTTATTAGGATTTCATATCTGAAAGTTAATGAATCTTATATAGCAAAGGGGCGTATTATTTACGCCCCTTTCTTCTTGTATGGTCTTGTACTAATTTTTTATTTTTAAAATATCAAAAAATTAATTAACGCAGAGCACCACAACTGCAAAACCGATACAGTACATACCGAACAAATGCCAGCATCCATGTTCTAACCATGATGACAGCCATTTCAATGCGAGAAGACCCGCACCAAAGCTAAAGCACATGCCCAATAAACTTGGAACCATCGAATGGAACACTTGCCCATGAGCTACAGTTTGTAAACCTTGAGCGTGAACTAAACGATATAACTCTTTTAAAATTACTGCAGGCGTTAATACGACAGCAAGTGCAAAACTGAATTCTTCAGCCTTTTGACGAGATACCCCTAAGAATAGTCCAGTAGAGATCGTGGCACCAGAACGTGAAAAGCCACGGAAAGGTAAACATAAAGCCTGCACTGCTCCAATAATAGAAGCACTACGCAAACTGATTTCACCCTGCTGACCACGATCTAAACGCGAAGATAAAATAATCAGAACACCTGCCGAAATCAGCGCAGCCGCCATTAATTTTGAGTTACTAAACAAATGCTCAATTTCGAAACTACTCGCTCCACCGAAGAACACATGTTTAATCATAGATTGGAGCGCTAAACCGAGTACGCCTGTAATTAAGGTTGCCAAAATAATATAGAAGGCTTGTTTTTTGAAACTGTCCCATGAAGAAAAATAAGTCTTTCGCCAAGATTTCCAAAAGTAAACGATCACTGCAAACATCGTACCTGTATGCAACATGACAAGTAAAAAGGTCATATCAGGTGCAGATGGATCATACCCCATTAATTTTTCAGCTAAAATAACGTGTGCGGAACTAGAAACTGGCAATAATTCAGCAAAACCTTGAATGATTGCCAGAATGAAAACATGCAACAAATCCATACCCTACACACTCAAATATTAAAATATCTGGGTTATAAGCTAGGAAAATTAAATTTAAATTAACAAATTACACATACCCGACAAAACGTTTATCTAAATTGTAAAAGTCATTTTTTTTCAACTGTATCGCGCTTTCCAAATAAAGCCGTTCCTACACGCACCATGGTTGAACCTGCGGCAATTGCAGCGTCTAAATCACCTGACATTCCCATGCTTAATGTGTCCCAGTGTTCTGGGTGGGCATGTTTTTCTTTCACAGTATCAAACAAGGCTTTAGCATCTGCAAAAGCAGCAGTATTGTCTGGCGCTGGAATCACCATCAAACCGCGTAATTTGATTTTCGGCAGTTGACTAATTTGAGCAACTAACTCGGCAACCTCATCTGGTGCACAACCATCTTTACTGTCTTGCCCATCAATATTCACTTGCAAACAAATATTCAAGTCAGATTGATCTGGAAGTCTTTGATTAGATAGTCGCTCAGCAATAATTAAACGATCTACACCATGTACCCAATCAAACTTTTCAGCCAAATGTTTGGTCTTGTTGCGCTGAACATGACCAATAAAATGCCATTCAATTTCTAAATCTTGTAAAGCTTCGATTTTGTCTAAAGCTTCCTGTAAATAGTTTTCACCAAATGCTCTTTGCCCTGCTGCATACATTTCACGCAAACTTTCACTCGGATGTGTTTTCGACACGGCTAAAAGTTGCACATTTTCAGGCGCACGCTGAGCATGTTCACAAGTACGTTGGATTTGCTGTAATACGAGCTGTCGCGCATCTTGCAGGTAATTCATTGACAAGGTTCTCATTTTCAAAAAACTTTTTTGCTTTTCACCTAAAGCGAGGTGTTGGTAAGCCTCGGTGAAAGCCGTATATTATTCTACAAAATAATGACATATTTTGATTTACTTGGGGAAATTATGGATATTACAGAGCTACTCGCTTTCTCTGTGAAAAATGGCGCGTCCGATTTACATTTGTCTGCTGGCATGCCACCGATGATTCGCGTTGATGGTGAAGTCCGTCGCATTAACTTACCAGCTCTAGATCATAAAGATGTTCACCGTCTGGTCTATGACATCATGAATGATAAACAACGCCGAGACTACGAAGAAAAGCTTGAAACCGACTTTTCTTTTGAAGTGCCAAATGTTGCTCGTTTCCGTGTTAACGCATTTAACCAAAACCGCGGTGCTGGTGCAGTATTTCGTACCATTCCATCTAAAGTACTTACTATGGAAGATTTAGGCTTAGGTCAAATCTTCAAAGATATTTGCGACTATCCACGTGGGATTGTACTGGTCACTGGTCCAACAGGTTCGGGTAAATCTACGACGCTTGCAGCGATGATGGACTATATCAACGAAAATCGTTATGACCATATTTTAACGGTTGAAGACCCAATTGAATTTGTACATCAGTCGAAAAAATGTTTGATTAACCAGCGTGAAGTGCATCGTGATACACATGGCTTTAATGCAGCACTTCGTTCAGCACTTCGTGAAGACCCCGATATTATTTTGGTCGGTGAGATGCGTGACCTTGAAACCATTCGTTTAGCACTTACTGCTGCCGAAACGGGTCATTTGGTGTTTGGTACGCTCCATACAACGTCTGCTGCAAAAACCATTGACCGTGTGATTGACGTATTCCCAGCCGAAGAAAAAGACATGGTTCGTGCCATGTTGTCAGAATCTTTACAGGCTGTTATTTCGCAAACTCTACTTAAGAAGAATGGCGGTGGACGTGTCGCAGCACATGAAATCATGATTGGTATTCCTGCCATTCGTAACTTAATTCGTGAAAACAAAGTCGCCCAAATGTATTCATCAATTCAGACTGGCGCAAATCATGGTATGACCACACTCGACCAAAGCTTAAAAGGTCTAGTTTCTCGTGGTGTGATTAGTCCACAAACGGCTCGTACTGCTGCAAAACAACCTGAATCATTCCTATAAAAAGAATTAGAGAATAAATATGGATTTTAATGACTTACTCAACCTCATGGTTGAAAAAAAATCATCCGATCTTTTTATTACAGATGGTGTTGCACCGTCTATGAAGATTAACGGGCAAATTGTTCCAATTTCAAAAAATAGTCTTTCAGGCGATGTTATTGGTCAACTCTTACATTCCATCATGAGCGAAAAACAGCGCAAAGAATTTGCGGACACTCGTGAATGTAACTTTGCCATTATGAACCGTGATAAAACTGCCCGCTTTCGTGTGAGTGCTTTTCAGCAGCGTGACATGCCAGGCATGGTACTACGTCGAATTGAAACTAAAATTCCTTCAATTGATGACTTACAGTTACCACCTGTTCTTAAAGATTTATCAATGACTAAACGCGGCATCATTATTTTTGTTGGTGCGACAGGTACGGGTAAATCGACGTCTTTGGCTTCAATGATTAGCTATCGTAACCACAACACTAAAGGTCATATCATTACCATTGAAGACCCAATCGAGTTTATTCACGAACATGCGGGCTGCATCATTACCCAACGTGAAGTCGGAATCGATACGGACTCATTTGAAATTGCCTTAAAAAATACTTTGCGACAAGCACCAGACGTGATCTTGATTGGTGAAATTCGATCTCGTGAAGTGATGGACTACGCGATTGGCTTCGCTGAAACAGGTCACCTTGTATTGGCCACAATGCACGCCAACAACGCTAACCAAGCACTCGACCGTATTATTCACTTCTTTGAAAGTGACCGCCACAGTCAGCTCTACATGGACTTATCTCTTAACTTAAAGGCCATGATTGCTCAGCAACTTATTCCAACACCTGATGGCAACTCGCGCCGTGCTGCAATTGAAATCTTAATTAACTCACCATTAATTTCGGACTACATTCGTAAAGGTGAAATTCATGAAATTAAAGATTTAATGAAGCGTTCCCGTGAACTCGGTATGCAAACCTTTGACCAAGCATTGTTTGATCTCTATAAAGCAGGCCAAATTACCTACAAAGATGCATTAAAACATGCCGACTCACCTAACGATTTACGTTTGACAATTAAGCTTGCTGAAGAGGGACCTGATCAAATTGCAGGCACAAATCAGCATTTAACCTTCGACCGACAGTAATTTCCTCATAAAAAAAGGAAGGTTAAACGTAACCTTCCTTTTTTATTTGTTTTCTTTGTGTGAAAACGATTATTTCTTGCGCAGAACTTCCTGACACTCAGGTTCGTTACAGTAACCGTAGAGGTTTAATGAGTGACCCGTTAAGGTAAACCCATATTGGTCTGCTACAGCATGCTGTTCCTTCTCGATAACATCATTAGTAAATTCAATAACTTTGTTGCAATTATAGCAAACCAAATGATCGTGATGATCTTCTTGCATGATTTCGAAAACAGAATGATTATTTTCGAAATGATGACGCTGAATGATACCTGCAGCTTCAAATTGTGTTAACACACGGTAAACTGTCGCAAGACCGACATCTTCCCCTTGTTCTAACAAAGTCTTGTAAATATCTTCAGCACTAAGATGATGTTGCTTTGAATTTTCTAATAATTCCAAAATCTTAATTCGTGGAAGGGTAACTTTAAGTCCAGCTTTGCGCAAATCTTGATTGGAAATAGGCATGAAAAAAGGTCTCTCAACAAATCTCAAGTTGGAATAGGCAATAGAATTTAGATGAAGTATGATCTATCCTTTGATCAAATGCATCATAATTTATTGGGATAGTGTAGCAAAATGCAAAAACTCGTGCTGACGTTATTAGTCACTTCACTCCTTGCTGGTTGTTCAATCTTTGGTGTATATAAGGTTGATATTCCTCAAGGGACTCCTTTGACCAAAGCTCAGGCCTCTCAAGTACAAGTCGGCATGAATTTCCAGCAAGTGCGTTTTTTGCTTGGTAGTCCAACTGTGACTGATCCCCTCAATCCTCAGCGTTGGGACTACATTTACAACTATATCCCGGGAACTTACGCTAAAAAGGCAAAAATCCCCGCAGCACATGGTCAGCATTTAAAAATTTACTTTGATAGCACTGGCACAGTAACTAAAATTGAAGGTTTAGAAACTATTCCAGAATCGCAACCAGGTTTACCTGCTTCTAAAGAAGCGATTTTAACTGCCCCACCACTATAATCGTTTTTTCTAATAAAAATAAACCCCTCAAGTGAAATACTTCGAGGGGTTTTATTTATGGGGCTTATTACTTTAAGCGATTACTTTTAATATATCGCCCCACAGGATTTTTCTCGGCGCGGTTACGGCGTATCTCCTTAGGATTAATCGTTAAAGGTCGATAAACCTCTACCCGATCACCCGCTTGTAAAATCGCATGTGCTTCAACTTTTGCACCAAAAATGCCAAGTTGTAATGGCTCAGGCAAACTTACCTGTGTCTGCAACCCACTCACTTCAACTGCTTGTAACGCTGTCATTCCAGCTTCAAATGGAACAGCAACTAAAAACTGTTGCTCTGGGGCTGCAAAAGCAACCCACACTTGCTGAGCTTTTTCCATCAGATCATTTGTCCAACTACCGCAATCATGGCAATTACGATTGAAAGCGGTAAAACAATACGTACCGCAATACGCCACAAGTTATAGAACAACTCATTGCTAAAATTCATTGATTTACGCAAGTGGCTAATTTTCATAATCCAACCAGCAAAAATTGCATAGATCAGGCAAATGAGTAATCCCCAAAGCATCAAAATCAGCGTAAAGATGCCGTGAAGTTCAGGCACAGCCCAAACCGCAATTACTACAACAATAATCACCCACTGTAAAACGTACATCAGTTGACGTTGAGCGAGCTGTTCTTTAGCAAGTTGAATAAACAGAGCTGTTGTCATTACCGCAGTAAAAATCCAGGTAAAAACAGGAAGCTGTGCTTGAAGAGAAAAGAAACCAAACGCAACGACAGCAATTAACTGAGCTAACCAGATTGGAAGTACAGTTTTTGTAGCGCCTTCTTGAGAGTGAATTACAGACAAGCTATTTTGCCAGTAAAGTCCTAAGCCTAAACCACTCGCAACAAGAGCAAGTACAGTTGCATTACCCCATTCTTTAAATTCAACATTTGTCCAATGCCAAGGCTGTAAAGTCGTTCCCATTGTATTAGCTAAAACAAGAGAAGCGATTACACCGACTGTCATGAGCAGAATTAAAATCTGACGCGGAATAAAAGATAAAATTAAAGCCGCAACTGCAAGCCCAGCAAAAACAATTTGCCCAGAAACGCTGTTATTGAGCTGTACTGTCAATAAATTGCCAGCAGTACTCAGTACATTCCCTGCTAAAAATGGAATAAAAATAACTGCAAGCCAACCAGCCAAACGCCATTTTGGTGAACTATCTGCTTCACGAGTTAAACTTGATAAAGCATTTAAAGCAGTAGTCTTCGACCGTTTTGCTAAAGCAATTTCTAAATAGCAAACTGGCAAAGCCAATAACAGCATTGTGCCTAACCACAATAACCAGAAATCGATTTGACGATCAATCTGGATCCCCATAGCGGGCGCCAATGTCGCCATAATGATGAAAGATAAGCAAAACGCCATCAGGGGCGATAACCATCGTGACATAGGTATGTCCTGCATTATGCATTCCTTGAAAAAGACTATCGATATTTTGCCCGTCTCATGCCTGAAAATCAAAGTTTGCTCAATAAAAAAAGCAAACTACCGAAACGATAGTTTGCTGCGCTAACTAAAATTATAAGTTTTGTTATTTAAATTATGCGAAAAACCGAGCAAACCAGTTTTTCCCTTTCTTCTTTTCTTTTTCTCTAATAATTCCCATCATATTTTCTTTTACTGCCCCCACATAATCTGCATCATCATGCTGAATATGGTTAATTAACCATTTTGCTAAAATTTCTTGTAGCTCTTTTTCAACAGTATGTCCCATTTCAAAACGTTCACGATATAACTCTATTTTTTTAATAAACAAGTCATGTACACGTTTATGTGGCACACGATATTTATAATCCGCTTCCTCTTGTAAACTTTCTTCGAAAGTAAAATGTGATTGTGTGTAATCAATAATATTATCTAAAACATCTTTAATTCGACGTCTATCTTCATCATCTTTTACATCATCAATTTCATTAATATAATCAAGTATTCGTTTATGTTGCTCATCAA